>CAXTDP010000001.1:0-40857 GCA_964242295.1 uncultured Acetobacteraceae bacterium
TGGCAGCGAAAACTCACCCGAAACCAGGGTCGCTACTTCCGGCGCGGAGTACTAGAAGAACGGCGCTGGCCGGCACGATGCCCTGCAATGCCGTGTGATAGAGGTTCGGCTGCCTGAGCTGGCCCAAGGGCACATAGGGCACGGTGTTGAATGCCTCCTGCTCCATCCCGGCTGCCAGGCGCTCGGCGGCCGATGCCGGTGCGCGGATGTTCCTTGAACAGGATGATCGCGTCGGCGTTGCTCCGCATCCGGTCGGTTAGGCAGCAGTGCAGGTTCAATTCGATGCTCACCTTCGCGGACGCCCCGACCGCCTCGCGCACCTGGGCCAGGGTGTCGCCCCACCCGGTGGCTGCGGCAGGCGGTGGAAGCGTCAGCCCGGGGTTGTCCCGTGGACGCCGGTGAGGGAAACCATGGTTCCAGCCGCACGCTAGGCAATCTCCGGCTGAGGCTGGCACTTGCTTATGCGGACGGGATCATGACCGGCTTTGGCCTAGCCGGCGTCCGGCAGTGCTGCCGGACCTGACACGGCACGGGTTACTCTTACGGAAAGGCCAGGATACGGAATGCTGCAACAGGTGAATGCGCCAGGCCCGCTGGGGACGGAGCCGGTGCGGGTAGTCATGATCCCCTCGGCGTCCGGCGGGATGGGCCACATATCCCGCACCGCGACGCTGGCACGCGCGCTGCGCCTGCTCGATCCGGCGGTGGAGGTCGAATACGTGCTGGATGCCGACCGCCTGCGCGCGTTCAACATCGAAGCCACGGTGCAGATGGGCTACAAGCCGCGCTTGATGCCCGCCCGGCACCGCGACAACCGGGATGCCATTGCACGGCTTTGCCTGGGAGACGCCGACGTGATCGTGGACGACACCATGCGCTTCCTGGTGCCGCTGCGGGCCAGCGTCCCGCACGCCGCCTGGGTGTCCATCCCGATTACCCCAATTGGGGACGAGCTGTTCCTGGACTGGCCGTTCATGAAGCAGATGGACGCGATCATCTGGGCCTATGCCCCGCTGGTCGGCTTGCCCCGTGACCTCGACCCTGTGCTCGACCTGGTGACCGCCACCGGACCGTTCCTATTGGTGGAGGAGGTGCCAGACCGGGCCATGAGCCGCGCCCGTCTCGGCCTCGCCCCGGATGTGCAGACGGTTGTTTATGCCCCGCGCGGCTTCCCATTCGGCCGGGAGTTCGGCCATCGCGTGCTGGCAAGTATCTATGGCGCGGTCGAGGCGCTGCGACGGACCACGCATCCGGATCTGTCGCTGACGCTGATTGCGGTCGGCGACCCATCCGACCTGCAAGGCGTTCCGGGAGTGCCTGCAACGCTGCCGCCTTGGGTCCGGGTGCACGGACTGCTCCCCCAGGGTGACGCGCTGATGCACATGCGCGCCGCGAGCGCCGTCGTCGCCGAGGGCACCAGCACGATGCACGAGGCGGCTGCGCTCGGCACGCCGCTGGTGCTGACGCCCGGCCCGATTGCCGAAACCACCCTGCTGGCGACGAAGCTGGCCGAGCACGGCGCCGCCCGGACACTCCTGCCCCACAACGTCAGCACTGCACGCCTGGCGGAAGCGTTCGGGGCGGTGCTGGCCGACCCGGCAGCGAGTGCGGCCATGGCGGCCCGCGCCCAGTCGCTGGTAACGGGCGGCGGTGGTGTGCTGGCCGCAGCCCGGCTGGTGCTGGACCTCGCCGCACGGCAGCGGGCGCAAGGGTTGGTCGGGCGGCTGGGCGCAGCATGACCGGCGGCCTCGCGGGCAACTGCGCCATCGCGGTGATGGCGAAGGCGCCGCGTCCCGGACAGGTCAAGACGCGTTTGTCGCCCTTCTTGCAGCCGCACGAGGCGGCAGAGATGAGCGCGGCCTTCCTGCGGGACGTCACCGCCAACATCGCCCTTGCCTCGCAGGAGGCGGCGGTCAGCGGCTGGATCGCCTACGCGCCGGCCGGGTCGGAACTCCTGTTCGACGGCATGTTGGAGCCTGGCACGCGGCTGGTGCTCGCGGATGGCGGGATCGAGCCTCCGCCCGGGGTGCAGGGGTTTGGGTTGTGCCTGCTGCATGCTGCCCGGTCCCTGCTGGACGACGGAGCGGATGCTGTGTGCCTGCTCAATTCTGATAGTCCTACCCTGCCGACCGCGTTGCTGGTCGAGGCGGCACGCCTGCTTGCCGTGCCAGGCGACCGCGTGGTGCTTGGCCCGGCGGAGGACGGCGGCTACTACCTGCTCGGCTTCAAGCGCCCGCATGCCGGGCTGTTCGCCGAGATTGCGTGGAGCACGGAGCGGGTGGCGGCGCAAACCCGCGAGCGCGCGGCTGGGCTGGGGCTGGGGCTGGTTGAGCTTGCCGCATGGTATGACGTGGACGACCCCGCCGCCCTGCGCCGGCTGGTCGAGGGAGGGCATGGCGGCGACCTCCTGCCCTACCCCGCCCCATCCACCACCGCCCTCGTCGCCCGTCTTGGCCTCGCACAACGCCTGCAGGCGTGAGGCGGTCCGATCCGCTCTTTGCCGGTGATGGCATGATCGCAGGCGGCCATACGATCCGGTGAAGTCGGCAACGCCCGGCCATTTCCACCGTTGGCGGCGCGACGGACGCGGAGTGCAGGGCGATGGGTCTGAACGGCAAGATGGCGCTGGTCACGGGGCGAACTCCGGCATCGGCCAGGCAACTGCGGCGGCATCCGCGAAGGCGGGCGCCGACGTGTGCATCACCGTCCACACCCACGAGGACGGAGCGAAGAGACGATCCTGGGCAGCGTGAGAAGTCCACGCAGAATATTCCCTGGCGCTGCCCGGGCCGTCCGGAGGAGATCGCGGGGCTGGCCGTGTTCCTGGCGTTGGATGCGAGGGATTACGCCACTGGCCAAACCTTCGTCATGGACGGCGGGCTGACCATGAACTGGGACGGGGCCTGAGCAGGCCTACGCAGCCTGGCAGCCATGTGGCGTGTTTCCGTGGGCCGAACCGTGTGCGCCTGCCTCCGTCTCTCCAGCGACAAGACTTGGAAACGTCCGTTGAGCAGCCCATGCCGGCGGCCAGCGGGCGTCCACATACAGGAGAAGAACAATGCATGATCTTTACCGCCGCGCCATCCTGGCGGCCACCGGAGGCGCGGCCTTGACCGCCGCCGCCCAGGCTCAAGGCACGACAGCCCCGGTGCGCGGCGACGAGGGCGCCTCCATTGTCGGGCCGACCAATACGGCCCGCCAGGCGCAGGAGCCGTTCACGACCATGCCGCCGAAGACCGACCATGGCACCATGCCCAACCTGAAATGGTCGTTCACCGACAGCCATATGCGGTTGGAGAAAGACGGATGGGCACGCCAGACCACCGTCCGCGAGCTGCCGGCGTCCAAGGAGATGGCCGGGGTGAACATGCGGCTGAAGGCCAACGTCGCGCGGGAGATGCACTGGCACAAGGAAGGCGAGTGGTCCTACGTCCTGAAAGGCCGCGCCCGCATCACCGCCGTGGACCAGGACGGCCACACCTTCATCGCCGACGTGGGCGAGGGCGACCTTTGGTACTTTCCCTCCGGCATCCCGCACTCGATCCAAGGGCTGGACAGCGACATTGACGGGGTCGAGTTCCTGCTGGTGTTCGACGATGGCAGCTTCTCGGAGGATAGCACCTTCCTGATTACCGACTGGCTGGCGCATACGCCCCGTGACGTGCTGGCGAAGAACCTAGGCGTGGCCGAGGAGGCGCTCGCGCACCTGCCGGAGAAGGAGCGCTACATCTTCCCGGCGGCGCCGCCGGCGTCCTTCGATCAGGACCGGATGGCTGGGACCGGGCCGATGCCGCAATCCTTTGCTCACCGCATGACGGCGCAGGACCCGCAGCGCATGCCTGGCGGCAGCATTCGCATCACCGACACCCGCAACTTCCCGGCCTCCAAGACCATCGCTGCCGGTCTGATCGAATTGGAGCCCGGCGCCATGCGCGAACTGCACTGGCATCCGAACGGTGCGGAGTGGCAGTACTACCTGGAGGGCGAAGGCCGCATGACGGTGTTCGGGTCCGAAGGCAAGGCGCGGACCTTTGATTACCGGGCTGGCGACGTAGGCTATGTACCGTTTGCGATGGGCCACTACATCGAGAACACGGGCACATCAACGATGCGCTTCCTGGAAGTGTTCCGCAGCGACCGGTTCGCCAGCCTGTCGCTGAACCAATGGATGAAGCTGACCCCGCCGGAGCTGGTGCGGTCGCACCTGAACATCGCGCAGGATGTGCTGGATGGGCTGCCGGTGGAGCAGCGTCCCGTCGTGCCGGCACGCCGCCAGACATGAGCGGGGTGCTGGCCGGCAAGGTCGCGGTCGTGACCGGAGCGGCCCGGGGAATTGGCCGGGCGACGGCGGTGGCCTTTGCCCGGGAAGGGGCCGATGTCCTTGGCATAGACATCGCCGGGCCGGTCAGCGCGACGCTGGATGTCGAGCAGGCGACGCCGGACGAGCTGGCGGAAACCGGCGGCCTGGCGGAAGCGGCTGGCGGCCGTTGGATGGCACGCACGCTGGATCAGAGAGACTTGCCGGCGTTGCGCCAGGCGGCGGCCGATGCGATGGCGGCCTGGGGGCGCATTGACATCCTGTTCGCCAACGCGGGGATACAGGGCTTCAAGTCCATTTTGGAGATGGAGGACGCGGATTGGCACGACCAGCTCGACGTCAACCTGACCGGCACCGCCAATGCCATACGCGCCTTTGCGCCGCACATCGTTGCGGGCGGACGGGGTGGGCGGATCATCGTCACGTCCAGCACCCAGGGGCGCCACGGCACCCGGTTCGGCTCGGCCTACTCCGCGTCCAAGTGGGGCATCATCGGGCTGATGAAGTCGGCGGCGCTGGACCTGGGGGAGCATGGCATCACCGTGAACGCCGTCGTCCCTGGCCTTATTGATACGCCGTTGACCCGGCATCACGAGCGCTATGCCCAGGGGGTTGGCGACCTGCAGACCACGAAGCCGGAAGGGCAGCTTGAGGCCGAGGCCGCCAAGTCGTTCGCGAAGAAAACCACGCTGGACGTTGCCTTCATCAACCCGGCGGATGTCGCCCCCGTTGTGGTGTTCCTGGCGTCGGACGCCGCCCGGATGGTGAGCGGCGCCACCTATGACGTGACGGCCGGCGACAGCGCCAACAACGCGGCATGAGGGCAGTTGGGACTATGTGCGCCGTCGTATTGGTGGGCATAGGCGCCCGCAGTCCAAACACGGGATCGTTGGTTTCGGCTCGGCGGAAGTCCGGTTAATGCGCAGTTGTCCTAATTTTGGACGGATATTTCGAGGGAGGGTCACATGATCCGCAAGCTTTCGCTCGTTGCCGCCTTGGCGGCGGCATCTGCGCTGATGAAGCCTGCTTACTCCGCGCCGGTTTACGTGGCCCTTGGTGACTCCATCACCTTTGGCGAGACTGACTTGAATTATGTGCAGTCACTTGGCGACCGCGGCTATGTCGGCCAGTTCGCCAATACGCTTGCTGCAAGCAACGGCGGCGTCCGGCCAAGCGTGGTCAACCTGGCCATTGATGGCGAGACCGCATCCAGCTTCATGACCAATGCCGGCCGGCCCCCGCCCGTGGTGGGCCGCGGCGACGCGGCGTTGCAGCTTGAGAACCTGAACTACGGCAACAGCACCGCACTTTCGCAGGGTGCCGTGTTCGCCAACACGGTCGCCGCGGAACAGGCACAGGGCAACACGATCAGCACGATCACGGTCACGCTGGGGTTCAACGAGCTTGCGGCGCTGGCGCCGATGCAGAACACGCCTGCCGCCGAGGCCGCCGCCATTGCGCAGATCCCGGGCACGCTGGCCGCCTACCAGGCCAACTACACGGCGGTGCTGAACGAAATACGCAGCCTGGCGCCGAACGCGAACCTTTATCTGCTGGGATATTACAATCCGTTCCCAGCCGATCCCACCAGCCCGGCTGCACCTGTGTTCAACGCCGGCGGGACCGCGCTCAATGGCGTGATCCAGGGCTTGGCGGCGCAGTTCGGCGCGGCCTAAGTGAACAACGCCACGCCGTTCCTGGGGAATGAGGCGCAGTATACCTACCAGGCCGTGCAGCCCGCCGGGTCCAGCGTGTCCGGCGCGTTTGGCGGGATGCTGCCGATCGGCAACGTCCATCCGAATGCCCTGGGCTACAGCGTGATCGCTGCCGATGTGGCGGCGTCCAGCGTACCGGAGCCGGCGAGCCTGCTGGTGCTGGCTGCTGGCATCGGCGCAGTTGGGCTAGTAGGCCGGCGCCGCGTGGGGGTGGCCCCCTAATGGGCTTGCCGGTCCGCTACGACCCTTCGCTGGATCACGTTCCATCTGATGAGGCCGAAACCCGCGATGGGCTGATTGCGGCAATGCGCGGCATTGCGCAAACGACGCTACGCGACTACGGGCACGCCGTGCGCAGCGTCCATGCCAAGAGCCACGCGCTGCTGGAAGGCGAGCTGACAGTTCTGGAAGGGCTGCCGGCCGAGTTGGCTCAAGGCATGTTCTCCCATCCTGGTACGTATCCGGTGGCAATGCGCCTTTCGACCAATCCTGGCGACATCCTGGATGACCGGGTGTCCGCGCCGCGTGGACTCGCCGTCAAGGTGATCGGCGTTGCGGGTGCCCGGCTGCCGGGGTCGGAGGATGCGGTGACGCAAGACTTCGTGATGGGGAACGGCCCGGCCTTCGTGGCGCCCGATGCCAAGGCGTTCCTGGGGAGCCTCAAGCTGCTTGCTGTCACGACCGACAAGGCGGAGGTTGCCAAGATCGCACTGTCCACTGCGCTACGTGGGGTCGGTGGCGCACTGAAGGCCGTAGGGGTGGAAAGCCCGCAAGTGAAGAGCATGGGCGGCCAGCCGCTGACCCATCCGCTGGGCGAGAGCTTCTACAGCCAGGCGGCGTTGCGCCATGGCGACTACGTGGCCAAGGTCATGGTGGCACCTGTCTCGCCGAACCTTGCGGCGTTGAAGGACCAGCCGCTGGACCTGCGTGGCAACTCCAACGGGCTGCGCCAGGCAGCTATTGACGCCCTGGCGCAGGACGGGGGCGAATGGGAGGTGCGCGTCCAGCTTTGCACCGACCTGGACCGGATGCCGGTCGAGGATGCCTCGGTCGTCTGGTCGGAGGAGGCCAGCCCTTACCGTCCAGTCGCCCGCATCCGGGTGGCGGCGCAGCCTGCCTGGAGCGAGGCGCGTGCGGCGCAAGGCGATGACGGGCTGGCGTTCTCCCCCTGGCATGGGTTGGCGGCGCATCAGCCGCTAGGATCGATCAACCGGGTGCGCCGGCCCACCTATGCCGCGATCTCGGCGTTCCGGGCGGAGCATAACGGGCAGCCCAATCCGGAGCCGCATGGGGCAGTCGGCTTGTCGCACGTGCCGGCCAGCGCGGCGGGGACGACGCCGGGGCGCGAGGGTTTCCGGAATACCCGGGGCCGCATCCGCAAGGCGGGCCTCGGCCCGCGTGCCGCGGCCGGCGCAGCGGGCGGCCTGGTGGGCGGGTTGCTGGTGTCCGCGGCCCTGCTGCTCAAGCAGGCGGCGACGGGCCATCCGTCCGACTTGGTGCAGCTTGAGCGCAAGCTGAGATCGCCCCGGACTCCGTCGTGGCTGCAGGGCGATGCCAGCCTGGCCGAGAAAGGTATGGCGCATGGCGGCCACTTGGCGTTGTCGGTGGCCTCTGGGGCGATTTATGGCGCGTTGAAGCCGGAGGGCGCGTCGCCGGTCGAGGCCGGGCTGGCGTTCGGCATGGGCTTCATGGCGCTGGCTTACGGCGGTGCTGGCCCGGCACTGCGGCTGACGCCGCCGCCCTCACGCGACACGCCGGCCAACACGCTGCAGCACGTGATGATGCATACGCTGTTCGGGGTCGCCACGGCGGTGGTCGCCGACCGCATCATGCGGCGGCGCCGGTGATGGAGGCGCATCCTGCCTCGTGCTGGCCGCCGCCGTGGAGGGCCTGTCCGCCAAGGGTGGCCCGCCGCACCTGATGCAGCAGGCATTGCTGGAGTGCGACGTGTGTCAGTACGGCTACTGCACGCCGGGCCAAATCCTGGGCGCCGTCGCCGGTGTGCGGGAGGGACTTGCCGGGACCAAGGGCGACGTGCGCGATCATAAGGGTGGCAACCTCTGCTGCTGCACCGCCCACCGTGACATGGCGGGCCTGGCCAGTACCGTGCTGCAACGGACCTGTTGTCCTTCGCGATATCGCCTGAATCGCCTGCAACAAGCGCACGCCGGCACCCGGCTGCGCCGCCATCGGCAGGGTTAACCGCTCACCGGCCATGCTGGGCACCAGCGTGTTATCGCATCGCCCATTACCCCGGCGACTTCGCTGTGGCACTGGTGGCCTTCGACGCTGAAGCGAACCTGCTGACGCCCGGCAAAGCCTGTTACAATGGTGCCGGCTGTGACCGGCATGCATCGCAACCCATCAGCTCTAGGAGCTACGCGCCATGTCCTCCCACCTGTCCGCTGGCGAACGCCCTCTTGCCATTGTCACGGGCGCTTCCACTGGCATTGGCTACGAGTTGGCCAAGGTCTGCGCCCGCGAGGGCTTCAACCTCCTGGTCGCCGCCGACGAGCCTGAGATCCAGGGTGCTGCCGAGGATTTCCGCAAGCTCGGCGCCGCAGTGGACGCCGTGCAGGCCGACCTGTCCACGACGGAGGGCGTGGATGCGTTGTATGCGGCGGTAAAGGGACGCCCGGTGGAGGCGCTGCTGGCGAATGCCGGGCGCGGCCTGGGGCATGGCTTCCTGGACCAGGACTGGGCGGCGGCGCGCAAGGTGGTGGACACCAACGTGGTCGGCACGATCTACCTGCTGCAGAAGGTCGGCCGCGACATGCGGGACCGCAAGCAGGGACGCATCCTGATTACCGGCTCCATCGCCGGGTTCATGCCCGGCACCTACCAGGCGGTTTACAACGCCACGAAGTCGTTCCTAGACAGCTTCTCGTTCGCGCTGCGGCATGAGGTCCGGGACCAGGGCATCACGGTCACCTGCCTGATGCCCGGCGCCACGGAGACCGAGTTCTTCGAGCGCGCGGACATGATGGACACCAAGGTCGGCACCTCCAAGAAGGAGACCGCCGCCGAGGTCGCCGAGACCGGGTTCAAGGCGATGATGAAGGGCGAGGGCGACGTGGTCAGCGGCTGGAAGAACAAGCTGCAGACCGCCATCGCCTCCGTGACCCCCGCCGGCCTGCTGGCGGAGCTGCACCGTGCCCAGGCGGAGCCGGGCAGCGCGAACAACTGAAGGTGTGTCCATGAACAGCATCCAGCTTGCGAAGGGCCTTGGCTGGTTCAGCCTGGGTCTTGGACTCACGGAGATAGCGGTTCCCGGCCGCCTGGCACGCGGCCTGGGCCTGCCGGTATCGCCGGCGCTGGTCGGGCTGTTCGGGATGCGGGAGGTGGGCGCCGGGGTGGCGGTGCTGACCTACCCCGGCAGCCCCGGCCCGGTCTGGGCGCGCGTCGGCGGGGACGTGCTGGACCTCGCCGTGCTCGCACTGCACAGGGGCGGGAGGCGGCGTCAGGAACGTGCGATGCTGGCCACCGCGGCGGTCTTGGGCGTGACGGTCCTGGATGTCCTGTGCGCGGCGGCGCTGACGCGGCGACGGCATCAGGCGGCGTTGACGGCACGCCGGACGCGCATCGGCTACGCGGCGAAGTAGCGGCAGACGGCCGGCATAATGGCGCCGGTCCACGCCAGGCGGCGGCAGGAACCGCGGCCCGGCACCCTCGTTGGGTCGTGCGCATTTAGGGGAGTGCCATGCCGTTCATCGAAACCATGGACAAGACGACGCTGTTCTACAACGATTGGGGCAGCGGCAAGCCCGTCGTGCTGATCCACGGCTGGCCGCTGGACTCAGACATGTGGGAGTATCAGTCCACTTTCCTCGCCTCGCACGGCTTGCGGGTCATCGCCTATGACCGCCGCGGCTTCGGACGCAGCAGCCAGCCCTGGACCGGCTATGACTACGACACCCTGGCCGATGACCTTAAAGCGGTGCTGGACGGACTGAACTTGGAAGGAGCGACGCTGGTCGGCTTCTCGATGGGCGGCGGCGAGGTCGCTCACTACATGGGCCGGCATGGCGGGGCGCGGGTGGCGAAGGCCGTGCTGGTGTCGGCAGTGACGCCGTATCTGGTTCAAGGCCCCGACAACCCCGACAGGGTGCCGGGGGCCACCTTCGACACGATGATCGAGGGCTTGCAGAAGGACCGCCCGCAGTTCCTGGCAACGTTCGGGAAGCAGTTCTTCGGCGCCGAGCTGCTGAACTTCACCGTGACTGCCGAAATCCTGCAATGGTCGCTGATGATGGCGCTGCTCGGCTCCCCCAAGGCGACACTGGATTGCGTGCGCGCCTTCTCGGACACCGATTTCCGGCATGACATGGGCACGTTCCGGGTGCCGACGCTGGTGATCCATGGAACCAGCGACGCGACCGTGCCGGTGGAGAAGTCCGGGCGGATCGCGGCCAAGATGATCCCGGGTGCGGAGCTGCTGGAGTATTCCGGTGCCCCGCATGGCCTGTTCTTCACCGAGAAAGACCGGCTGAACCAGGACCTGCTCGCCTTCATCCAGAAATAGCCCCACTCCCGCTGAACAAGGCCTGGCGCGGGGAGGCGCGAACCTGGGCCGCCTACCCGGGCCAGCCACGGCGAAGGCCCGGGAAACGTCCCGGCCAAGATGCGAACACGGGTTTGTTTATATCGGTGACGCAAAAGTCCTGCTCTACGCCCGCTGGGCTGGACAGGCTGCCGCCAGGCAGACCATTCACCTCGTCCAGCACAAGGAATACCGTCATGCGCGCACTCACCTGGCACGGCAAAGGCGACATACGCTGCGACACCGTGCCGGACCCCACCATCCAGCACGGCCAGGACGCCATCATCAAGGTGACGGCCTGCGCGATTTGCGGCAGCGACCTGCACTTGATGGGTGGCTTCGTGCCGACAATGGAAAGCGGCGACGTGCTGGGCCACGAGTGCATGGGCGAGGTCGTGGAGGTCGGGCGCGACAATGCGAAGCTGAAGGTGGGCGACCGTGTGGTGGTCCCTTTCACCATCTGCTGCGGCGAATGCCGGCAGTGCAAGTGGGGCAACTGGTCCTGTTGCGAGCGCACCAACCCCAATGGCAAGATGCAGGCGGAGCAGTATGGCTACCCGCTCGCCGGGCTGTTCGGCTTCAGCCACATCACCGGGGGCTTTCCGGGCGGGCAGGCCGAATATGTCCGCGTGCCCTATGCCGACGTTGGCCCGATCAAGGTGCCGGCGGGGCTATCAGACGAGCAGGTGCTGTTCCTGTCCGACATCTTCCCGACTGCGTTCATGGCCGCCGACCACTGCGAGATCAAGCCGGAGGACACGATCGCCATCTGGGGCTGCGGTCCCGTGGGATTGCTGGCGATCAAGTGCTGCCTGATGCTGGGAGCTAAGCGGGTTATCTCGATTGACACCGTGCCGGAGCGGCTGGCGCTTGCGCGCCAAGCTGGGGCGGAGACGCTGGACTATGCCGAGGGCGACCTGCAGGCAAAGATCGCCGAGATGACCGGCGGCCAGGGACCGGACGCGGTGATCGAGGCCGTGGGCATGGAAAGCCATGGCGCCACCACCGCCCAAAGCATCGTGTCCGGCGTGATGGCGCACACCGTCAGCTTCGAGCGCCCGTTCGCGCTCAACCAGGCCATACTCGCCTGCCGGCCCGGCGGCATCGTATCCATGCCCGGCGTGTATGCCGGGCAGGTCGGGCCGATCGCCATGGGCGCCTTGATGCAGAAGGGCCTCACGCTGAAGACCGGACAGACCCACGTCCAGCGTTACCTGGCGCCGCTGCTGGAACGGATCGAGAAGGGGGAGATTGATCCGTCCTTCATCATCACTCACCGGGCGGTGGGGCTGGATGACGGGCCGGAGCTGTATAAGACCTTCCGCGACAAGAAGGACGATTGCATCAAGGTCGTGCTGCGCCCGAACGGCTAAGCGGGCTTACGCGGCCCGTCACACGGATGGCCTGCGGCCGTGCCAGGCCGCGCGAGTCGGCTTAGCTTTTCATCTGTGTGCAAACCTTTAGAGGTTTGCATGGCGTCGAAGGACCCTGCGCTGCCGTAGCCGTGCTGCCGCGGGGCGGGAGCACCCTGAGATCGTCTAGACCCGGCCGATGGGAAGCCGGGGGCGGCCGCGTTGCACGCATATGGAAATGCACCGCAGCGACGGTGAGCAAGCTATTGCCGGACCCAGAGTTCCTGGGTGTGGGCGCATCTATTCCTGCCGCTCGGCCTTTGCGCGGGCCAACCGCATCGAGGTATCCGGAGCATTGATGTACTTCGCCAAATCCTCGGCTGTCATCCCGCGGGAGTCGCGCCTCGCTAGGTCCGCCCCGCGATCCAGCAGCAATTCCACGATGGCCGTGCGGTTGAACATGGCCGCTGTCATCAGCGGAGTGCGGCCATCGCCGCCGTGGCCGTCCACCGCCGCGCCGCCGTCCAGCAGCGCACGCACCACGTCGGCGTCACCCTTGAAGCAAGCGCCGGCAAGGGGCGTCTGGCCACGGTCATTGGCGATGCCGGGATCGGCGCCCGCCGCTAGCAGCCGGCGCACGGCATCCGCATGGCCATGATAGCTTGCCAGCATGACCAGCGTGTCACCCTTGTCGTTCCGCAGGTTGGGCGGCAGACCCATCGCCAACACCTGCGCCAACTCCTCCGCATGTCCGCTCCGGGCGTAGTCGAACATGCGGGCCGCGAAGGCGATGGTTTCATCGTCGAAGGCCGGCGGCTTCTTACCGTCAGCTCGCTTGCCGTTGTTGCCGTTCCGCATTGCTCGCTCTTGGGACGTTCAACGCTGGCGGGTGGGCCGTAGCCAGCGATCTCATGACAGTGAGGCCGGGAGTTCCTATATCGTGAACAACCCGAGGTTGCCAGGCGTTCGCCGGCCAACCCGTTCGTTGCCGGATCAGCCGGTCAAGCCCCATATTGCCAAGGAGGCGTCCCTTTGTCCCGCACCTCAACCAACCTGATGTGGGCTGATGCTCTCGCCGCCGTCGCGCGTGCGGACCGGCTGCACCGTGAGTTCTTCCGCCCGGCCCCTGCCGGATGGGAGCCGCCGGTGGACCTCCTGGAAACCAGGGAGGAGCTGATCCTTGTCGCAGCCCTGCCCGGCGTCCGTTCGGCCGATGTTGACCTCGTGGTTTCGCGCGGCGAGCTTGCCATCGTCGGCACCCGGCGCATGCCGCCGACCTACGGACCCGTCCGGATACACCGCATGGAGCTGCCGCATGGGCAGTTCGAACGGCGGGTCGTCCTGCCGCCGGGATCGTATGAGCTGGTACGCAGCGACCTAGCCGACGGCTGCCTGACCGTCGTGCTGCGGAAGGTTGCATAATGGACGCGCCAGTCCCTGTCCAGGCGGACGCCGTGCTGCCCGACGACGCCCTGATCCTCGTGGCCACTCGGGAGGTGGTGCTGTTTCCCGGCGCCGTCGTGCCGCTTGCGGTGACGCGCCCCGCCACGGTTGAGGCGCTGCAGGCGGCAGCCCGCAAGAGCCAGCATATCGTCGTGGTCCTGCAACGCGACGCTTCGGTGGAGGCGCCTGCCCTTGCCGACCTGCACGGCATCGGCACCGAGGCCCGCCTGCTCCGCTACCTCACCACCCCCGACGGCACGCACCACGCCATCATTCAGGGCACCGGACGCGCCCGGATCGTCTCGGCCGTCGAGGGCCTGCCTTATCCGGCAGTGCGGATCGAGCGCATTGCAGAACCGGAGGCGGACGGGGCGGAGATCGCCGCCCGCACCCACCAGTTGCGAGAACGCGCCCTGGAAACCATCCGCCTGCTGGAGCAGGCGCCGGCGGACCTGGCCGCGACGATCCAAAACGTGGAGCCGCCGGGCCTGCTGGCCGACCTGGTGGCGGGCCTGCTGGACCTGACGCCGGAGGAGAAGCAGGAGATCCTCGATACGGTGGAGCTGCGCCCCCGCCTCGACCGGGTGCTGTGGCGCCTGGCCTACCGCCTGGAGGTGCTGCGCTTGTCCGCGGACATCGGCAAGCGCACGCAGGAAACCATGGCTGGGCGCCAGCGCGAGTTCATGCTGCGCGAGCAGTTGAAGGCGATTCAAAAGGAGCTGGGCGACGACGACGGCGGCGCCCCGGAGCTGGAAACGCTCAAGCAGGCCCTGGCCGACGCCGGGCTGCCGGAGGACGTGGAGCGCCAGGCCAGCCGCGAGCTGCGCCGCCTGGAGCGGATGCCGGAGGCCAGTCCCGAGGTCGGCATGGTGCGGACCTACCTGGAATGGCTGTCGGAGCTGCCTTGGAAGCTGGGTGACACTCCGCCGATTGATGTCGCCGCGGCCCGCAAGGTGCTGGACGACGAGCATTTCGGCCTGCAGAAGATCAAGCGGCGCATCGTCGAGTTCCTTGCGGTGCGCAAGCTGAACGCCGGCGGCAAGGGTCCGATCCTATGCTTCGTCGGCCCGCCCGGCGTCGGCAAGACCAGCCTGGGCCAGAGCATCGCCCATGCGGTTGGGCAGCCCTTCGTGCGCGTCAGCCTCGGTGGCGTCCATGACGAAAGCGAGATACGCGGGCACCGCCGCACCTATGTCGGGGCACTGCCGGGCAATATCATCCAGGCGTTGCGCCGGGCGGGGTCGCGCGGCTGCGTGATGATGCTGGACGAGATCGACAAGCTCGGCGCCGGCGGCTTCCAGGGCGACCCAGCGTCGGCGATGCTGGAGGTGCTGGACCCCGAGCAGAACAGCACCTTCCGTGACACCTACCTGGCGGTGCCGTTCGATCTCAGCCGGGTGCTGTTCATCGCTACTGCCAACCAGCTCGACACCATCCCCGGCCCGCTGCGAGACCGCATGGAGATCGTGCAGTTGTCGGGCTACACGGCGGAGGAGAAGCTGACGATTGCCAAGACCTACCTCGTCCCGCGGCAAGTTTCCGCGAACGGGTTGGCCGAGGGGCAGGCGGAGGTGTCGGACGAGGCGCTGTCCGCCATCATCGCCGGCTATACGCGCGAAGCCGGGGTGCGGAACCTGGAGCGCGAGATCGGCGCCGTGTTCCGGTCCGCGGCCGTGCGGGTTGCGGAAGGCGGGGTGTCGGCCCCGATACGCATCGGGCCGGACGACCTGCCCGGCATACTCGGCTCCAATCGGTTCGAGGCGGAGGTGGCCGGGCGCGCGGCGGTGCCGGGCGTTGCAACGGGGTTGGCCTGGACTCCCGTGGGCGGCGACATCCTGTTCATCGAGAGTGCTGCCATGCCCGGCTCGGGCCGGCTGATCCTGACGGGACAGTTGGGTGAAGTCATGCGTGAAAGCGCCCAAGCCGCGCTGACCCTGCTGAAGTCACGTGCCGGGCCGCTTGGAGTGCCTCCCGGGGCATTCGACCGTGACATCCACGTACACGTGCCGGCAGGTGCCATTCCGAAGGACGGCCCATCGGCGGGAGTGGCAATGTTCATGTCGCTGACGTCGCTGCTGCTGAACCGGGCCATTGACCCGGCGGTGGCGATGACCGGCGAGATCAGCCTGCGCGGCCTCGTGCTGCCGGTGGGCGGCATACGCGAAAAGGTGGTCGCGGCGGCACGGGCCGGGATCACGACGGTGATGCTGCCGGCGCGCAACCGGCGGGACTGGGACGACATCCCGCCCAGCGCCCGCGACGCCCTGAAATTCGTATGGCTGGAAACTGTGGACGACGCGCTTGCGGCGGCGCTGCCTGATGGGATCAAGGATATGGCGATCAGCCCGGGGCCTGAAACGGTAGGCTGAAAAGCGGCTGCATGCCGCAGATGTCCCGGCGACGAGGGTCGTAGGACCTTCCGGACCCGGGACGCCCTGGTCCGAGTACCATGTCGGACGTGGAAGGCGTAAGCCTCAGCCGGTATAGGCGAGGTTCAGGTAGTCCTGGCCATCCACGTTCCCGGTCGTGATGGTCAGCTTCGAGCCAACGTCCGCAATGCTCAGGCCGGCGAGGGTCGCCGACTCGTTGATCCCCGTTCCAGGGCCGGCAAGCTCGGAATGGACGGTTGCACCCTTGTAGCCGTCCGCCCCGTCGGAGGCGGTCCACCGCCTCGTGCTGACGCCGGGCACGAACCCCCAGATCGTGAGGCTGTCACCGTGATGGAAGTTGACGGCCGTGCTCCAGGTCGTGCTCCCTCCACGGCCATCCACGAAGAAGGTGTCCGTGCCACCGTCGCTGCCGACGGCGCCGACCAGGAAGTTCGAGCCGCCCCCGCCGTCGAGCACGTTGGTGCCGGCCGTTACGGTAGGGGCGTCATCGCCGGGTCCGCCATGCAGAAGGACGTCGGGCACGTTGGATGCTATGGCGACGCCATGCGGGTTGGACCGGATGAACTGTTGCCGCAGCGACGCGACCAGGCCGGAGTAGGTTTCCCCGGGGGCGCCCTCGGACGTTTTGACGGTGGTGTCGGTGATTGAAAAGGCGGGCGGTGACGCTGGCGGTGGTGGGGCATCAGGACCGGACTCGCTGCCGACGGTCACTGCCTGTGCCCCGTTGCTGATGAGAATAAGGCTAACGGCGGAGGCCATGCTGCCCCGGTATGATGCGCCGTCCAGATAAAGGTTGCGGTCCATTGCAGGCGATCCGCCCCGGGCATCATTGAGCAAATCCAAGGAGACCTGGTGCGGTCCCGGTCCGAAGTTGCCCTGAACCTGGTAAACCTGATCCAGTCCAGACCCATGGGCGACCGTGGCGGTCTGGATGCCGCCGACCTGCACCCCGTCCACCGCCACCGTGAACTGGGCGTCGCCCTGCCATGCATCCTCCGCCACCAGCAGCGTCACGGTGTCCCCACCCGATCCGATGGTGATGTTCGGCATGGCTGCCTGGATGGTCGTGAAATCGCCCCGCACGAAGGAGAAGTACTGCCCGCCACCCTTGTATTCGCTCAGCCACGCGCTTGGGATCGGCGAGCGGTCGAACGTCGCGTTGTCCAGGAACAGGTTCCGGTCGCCGCCGGGACCGCCGCCGAAATTGTTCAGGAGGATCAAGCCGACGCTATGACGCCCCGTGCTGAAGTCAGACATCATGTGGAATACCTGGACCGCCCCGTCCGAATGGGACGCCGACGTGGACAGGACGCCGCCGAGCTGGGTGCCGTCAATCGTCACGATGAACTGCGCATCTCCCTCGTATGCCTCCTCGCTGATGCCGAGCGCGAGGTCATGCGCCCCCTGCCCGATGGTCTGATCGCCGGTGGGCGCCGGTGTCGGGGCGGGCGGCCCTGTTGGCGGAGCGGGCGGCAGGTCAACGCCGCCCAACGCCGCGTCGCCATTCGCATCCGTGGCGCCGTAGAAGTCATGGCCTCGCCCGTCGGGAGATGAGATGGCCTGCTGCACGACTGCCGGGTTCGCGCCGTCTTTGGCATAGGCGCGGATGTAATCAATCAGCATGTCGGCGGACTCGCCGATCGGCGCACCCACCCAGTGGCCGCCGACGGCAAGGTTGACCAGCAGATACATCGGCTGGTCAAAGCCCGCAGGTGTGGGGATCGTCTGGTATGCAACACCGTTGAAGTAGAACGTCAGCGTATCCGGTTCCCAATCCATCCCGAACGTATTGAACTGGGTATGGAGGTTCGCCCCGCTTGTGTCGTTCCACTGCCCCTGCCCGCCCCCGGCCGCGACCTGGCCGTTGTGGAAGGAGTATGCCCCGCCGTCGCCGTCCGGCCCCAAGGCACCGAAGGCTTCCAGGGGGTCAAGCTCCGGCGGCCAAACATGCTGTTGCGGCAGCATCCAGAATGCAGGCCACATGCCGGTCCCTTGGGGCAGCTCGGCACGCATCTCGAAATAGCCGTAAAGCTGCGAGAACGAATGGTTGGTCGTAATGATGCCGGACGTGTAGGAGGCGCCGTAGGTCTGCGAAAGGTCCAGGGATGGCGCGGCATGGATGTCGAGGCAGCCGTTCGCAACCGAAAACGGATCTATGCCGACAGTTGGGTCCGAGTACATCTCCACTTCATCGTTCAGCTTGCGCTCTCCATAGGACAGCGTCGTGTCCCAGGTGCCGCTATGGCTGAGGTCGCCGGGGTTGGAGGGGCCGTTTGAGCTGAATGCATTGAATTCGTCATCGAAGGTCAGCTTGAACCCGGTGAGATCAAGTGTACTCTGGGACGCCATTGAGGCCTGCCTGCGTGGATGCTGAGGCTGCACTGGCAGGCACGCGCCTGCCCCGTAGTCCGGGAGGTTCGCACCTGCACTGGCGACCGGTTCAGGCGTCCTAAGGCATCGGCATTTCGGGGATGTTAATTCGTCTTGGCGGGGCTGCCGCATAGCAGGCCAAAGCGTGCGGACTGGACTGGCTAGTGGGCCGTCGCAGGCCGGCGTGCGGCTATTCCGGCAAGACCGTCGGAGCGGCCCGGCTCGGGCCAGCAAGAAGAGGCCCGGCACACCTTGAGGGCCACCACCGATGATGCCGAGCTACCCTGCATGGTTCACGCAGCAATACCGCAGACTACAACCATGACGAGAACATACAAATGCTTAGCGCTCTATACGCGAGCGCGAGGGAGTAAATCCATATGACAGACCTCGACATCAGAAGTGTGGCCGCTGCTTCGCTGCTTCGTTTGTGATGAGTGGAAAACAACGGTCGCCAGGTAGGACTGGCGAATGCTGATGGGTGATTTTGACGTGAGATGGCGCGACTGCTAGGTGAGCCGCTGCCAACGGCACGGGATCGGCCGTAGCTACGTCTGACTGCTGAGTATTGTCTGGAACATGCCACCACGCCGGGATGATGCGCCTATGATTGATGGTCTGACATGCCGCATCTTCACAGGCCGAAAGCAGGTCGCCGTTGCCGCACCCACGGTGGAAGCCATGCGGCGGGCCTACGGACTGGACGCCGACATGACCACAGACATGGGGTGGTTCGTGTCCCGGACGGTGCTGTGGGGCAACAGCCCCATTGTGGTACTGGTGGACCAGGGCACGAAGCCAGTCGCTGCCGTGCTGCTGTATCAGCGCCGCTTTTGCGGAATCCCTACCGGCGTGATCAAGGGCGGCAATGGGTCGGGCGACGGCGTGGTCGTTGCGCCGCCACCGTTGCGGACGGCAGCACTGCAGGCGGCCCTCGCCAAGGTCTTGTCGTTGCCGTTGACCCACACCGTCCTTGTCGCGGCACGTGGGGTGGACGCTCAGGCGGCGCAGATCCGGCCACAGGATGAACTGGGCGCCCAGTGGCGCGCACGGGAGGTTGAGACCCACCTTTCGCTTGCGGGGGGCTTTGAAGGCTTCATGTCGCGGTTGCGCACCCGCAGCCGCAGGAACTACAGGTATTTCCGACGCCGGGCCGAAAGCGAGCTTGGCATCGTTTTCGTGCCTAGCCTGACGAACGCCGAAGCGGGTCAGGCGGTCGAGGAGTTGCACGGCGTGTCCATGTTCCCAGTGCCGCGGGGACGCGCCATGCGGTTCCAGGCGGCAATCCAGGATACGCCGGATTCCTTCGCCATGGGGGTCCGCGACCAGTCAGGGCGATGGCTGAGCTATATCGCGGGTTGGCGGCACGCCGATGCCACCTTCGTTGAGTGGCAGCTCAACCATCATGAGTTTGCGGCGGCGTCGCTTTCCACTGTGATGCGGACCTACTTCCTGGAACACGAAGCGATGGCAGGCGTGGGCGAAATCGTCTTCGTCGGCGGCACTTCGGCGGCGCTGGCGCGCTACTGCAAGCCGGACCGCTGCTTCGACATCGTGGCGATCCGGCGGGGAGTTCGGGGTTTCGTCGTCAAGAAGCTTGTGGCCAGGCTTCGGCCCCACAGTCAGCTTGCGTTGCAGATGCGCGGGAGTTCGCTTCAACTGCCGGTCACGAGCTCTGAAGTTGAAAGGTTCGCGTAGGGCTGCCGAGGTGGAATGCGCCGGTTGCCTACACGGGTAGCGGGATGCGGATGGCGCGGAGAAGATGTCCCGCGTTCTCGGTCAGGGGCCGCCTTGCAACCTCGTTGCCCCTGGCGTGTCATCCAATGCGCGGTCAACATCCCTGGCTAGCTGATCGTGGTTCGGCTGACACCCAGCCAGCAGGTTACAGCGGCCTGGACGACTGAGGTCGTGGCCGGCGTGGGAGCGGGGCCGCCAGGTCTGCTTGTGCAACCCGTATTGTGCCGGTCCGGCCCCCTGGCACGTGTAACTGCGACGGGAAGCGTTGGGCGAGCGCACCTGCCGGCTGTGGAGCACCAGGGAGAGCATGCAGCCTTTCCCGGGCATTGTGGGCGGCAGTGTCTGCGGCCACGCGCCGGGCGAACTCAGGGGTATATACCCCATAGGGGTCAACCACCGGCTGCTGGGGCATCGCTGCGGCTCGCACCCCAATCGTCCCGCCATAGGCAGCCGCCATCGGCCATGCCTGCATGACGCGGCGGCCATACTCGTCCGCCAGGTCAGGCGTGCGGGAATGATAGGCGCCGACAGCGGCGGGCCAGGTCCCAAACTCCGCCTGCAGCCGGCCCAGGAATTGCGCGGCATAGCGTACATTGACGGTGGGATCGAACGCCTGCTGCAAAGAGGCGAACGCATTGGGATGGTGCATCAGGTTGACCTGCATGCATCCGACATCAATGGATTGTATTCCGGAGGAGCGGAACGTTTCGACGGCGGCAGCCGCTTCGTCCGCGTTGCCATAGTAGTAGCCGGTGCCGGCGACGTTGATGGTCCAGGGCCAGGCAACCAGCCGCCCATTGGGCAGCACGCGCCCACTCTCGGTGCGTGCGATGGCGGACAGCAGCGCGGGCGGCAGCCGGGCGGTGCGCTCAACCCCCTGTATCGCGGCCTGGCAGGCCGCCTCGTCGCCCATCGGCGGAAGCGGCGCGGCATGCACGGCTATAGGGGTGAGAAGGCAGAGAGCGATTGCCACACGCATAACGTCAGGCCGCCCGCAAATGCGCGCGGGCCAGCGACGCGGCGGGAACGGGCTGGTCCGGCACCGTGCCACGTTGGATGCAGGCAAGGGACCTGCCGTTGCCGGTGCTCTGGGTGTCAAAAGCCTCATGCTTTGCCGGGCCGGCGACGTGGACCGCGCCGGCCAATTCATAGGATATGCAAGGCTTGCCGAAAGCTCCCGATTCATCGTTGCACATCGGCACACCCCCTTGTCGCGGATTCAGTTGCAGCCAGGAGCCAACAATGCCCTCGTGTCCATGGCCGGCCTACCCAGGAAATTTCGGTAGATCGCGTCGTCGGGCGCGAACTGGTCATGCGGCACCAAGGCTCCGGTCTCGATTGCCATGCTGGACGCGAGCGCGCCGGAACCACAATGTTCCGGACCCGCAGTATCTTGCGATCAAATGTCGAGGTCAATTCGGACATGGGCCCTCATAGCCCTGGGAATGACGCTGCAGGAACGGCCGCAGTGCCGAGCCGTGCCCGCCGGCCTGAACGCCCAGGTTGGGACACGGTGCGGTGGCCGTCACGCGACGTTGCGCGAGCCAAGGTTGGCTCGCGGGATCAAACCCCAGGTCGGAGAACGCCAATTCTGCCTGCCCGCGGCTTAGCACCGCCCCGGCAGGCCGCTCATGCCGTGCAAGAACGCCATGAAGCGGGAGCCGGAGGCGCTGACGGCGAGTATGCGAGGGCACGGCGAGGATCATGGCCGACCCGTCAACCGGCTCCACCCGAGCTTGCCTGCCGACGCGCGCCGGCGGTTGCGAGATGATTCTGCGCGGATACTTCGCTGCCGACGCTGCGGCAACAGCGGCGCCGGGATCAGCCGGATCATCGGCCGCCGCCGGGGCTTCGGTGTCGAGCAAGGTTTGCCAGGTAGCGGACCGGATGCAGCATTCTATGGTGGCAGCGCTGACGTGGGCCGGGATTGCGAACACCACCCAGGCATCGTCCCGCGTTGCTGCCGTGTTGGCTGCCATTATGCTTCGCCTTCCGGTGAAGATAGCTCAAAGCTCAAGAATGCGCTCCGGTTTCAGCCGGCCACTGGCGATGTCAGCCACGGCGCGGGCGTTGCCCAGCAGCCGGCCGCGCCGGTCAATCCAAGGCTCCGGGCGAACTGAATGCAGCAGGTTCGCCGCCACGTTGCGCCCAACGCTGCGGGCGGCACGTCCCAGGGTGTAGCTGCCTTTCTGGAACAAGTAGATCGGGTTTGCGACCTGCGAGTAGCCGAGACGATGGCCCGAGGTGCGCCCCTGCTTGACTCCAAGGTGAACGCCGCGTGCCCCCCGCAGCTTGACTATGCGCCCGTGCCGGCCGAGGCGGTGGGTAAAGTCCATGTCCTCAGACCAGGCATATAATGGAAGACGTTCGTCGAACCGGACGCCATGCGCCTGGGCGACATCGTGCCGGATCGCCATGTTGCAGCCGTAGCCGTGCGGCGCCGGCACGACCTCGCCACGCAGCGGCATAAGTCCATCAGCCGCTATCATCGCCTGGGCTTCGGCAGGGCTGAGTCCTGGACCCTTGCTGCCGTCAGCAATCAGGTCGCCTGTGGCTACTACAACGCCAGGGTCCGACTGCATGGCGCGCAACGTGGCTTCGACGTATCGCGGCGCCATCAGGAAGTCGTCGTCAATGAAAAGGATGGAAGTGCTGGCGCCGAGCTTGTCCAAAATCGCGTTGCGTTGGATCGGCAGCCCCGGTGCCGCCATGATGAACTCAACATCGTGAGCATCCAGCCCGGCAACATCCTCCGGCGCCGCGCAACAGACCAGGACACGGCTAGGACGCACTGTCTGCATAGCCACCTGGGCGAGGGTCTCGCGAAGGATACCAGGGCGGCCTTTCGTGGCGATCCCTATGGCGATGCCGGTTGGCCCAGCCATGGGGTCGGGTTGACCAGCGCCTGGCATCGTTGCTGCCCCAAACATAATACTTGCATCCTAACAGGTTTATGTGCGGTGCAGCAATATGCCGCCGGTGTGCCCGCACGCATGTGAACGCAGCTGCCGTGTTAAGGTAGGCAGCCCATCAACAAGACGTTACAAAGCTCGCAATGAGCAACCAGTCCGGGCATCTTCGCGCTTGCTGCAATGCACAAATTGGACTTCTCTCCGGACGCACGTTGGCCGAGCCGAACACAGCGGGACCGCTTCATGGACCAGGTTGCCTCACTCACACCAAGCGCCTGCTTGGCCCCGCAGACCATGCGTGGGCAGCCGTATTCCGGTCACAGTCTTGGCCGACACGCCGCGACCATGGTGTATCGGACACTTGCATCGCAAAGCCATACCTCGTGCATGGCGCCGGTCTACGCCACCAGTTGTCTCGGCCGTCATCTTGTTCGGTGGGCAGGACCGGGTGCGGCCTTCGAGCAGCCAGAGTTCTGAAAATGAACATTGGGATGCGGTGCCAGGCAAGGGCCAAAGTACCGATGATGGCGGGATCATTGGTCCGGCAACGGCCTGCTCGGCTCGTTCGGCGATTGGGCCAGTTCGGCGGCGCAGCCAAGCCAGTTCGTCCGGCCGCGGAAACAGCATATTCTCCGCATTGCCATAATTCTGTTACTAACGCTGCTACCTGTTTCGCATGTTGTCTTTGCAACCATTCTGCACACTACGGCTTTGGTTCGGCTATGGTCGCCCTCAATCTATCATTTAGACTAACAACTACAACTTGGACAATTCCCAAAGCTATTTGGCGGGCACCGGTCGGCGCAGCCCTGACACGTTCGAGACTCGTGCATTTCAGGTTGGAGTCTGCGATTAGGCGGAGTTCAAGACGTCCGAGACAACATGCCAAAAATGTTACATAGGCGGTGACATACTTTCTGCGCCAGAATGAAGTTCGATGGGCTTCACCAACTTTCTACTTCCATGCGATACCTCTGTGCTGTAAAGACGGAGGTAAGGCTTGTTTGGGGTGGAATAACGCTGACGCCGCGACCTTTCGTCGTTGGAGCGTAGACTTAACCATGCAACCCTCAACTATCAGGCACCCCGCATGATCCGGAGACTTGACGCCATCGCAAGCGGCGGGGCAACCACGGTTGCGGCGACACTAGACGCTTATTCCGGTTCTAAGGTCAGGCGCAGGCTGGCTGCCAAGCCTGTTTGTGCTGCCGCGCTGATCGCCGCGGACATGATTGCCTTTGGGGCTGCAGCGCTTGCGGCTTGGCTCATCGCCACTTCCGGCGTGCTTGCGCCGATGGCCGGCGGAGCCTTCCCGGCTGCATCGCCGGAAGCGCTTCGTTCTGCTTTGGCCCCAGCTTTCATCCTGGGCGGGCTGCTGGCCTACTTCTTGGCGAAGGGGCACTACAGCCGCCGCTTGCCGTTTTGGTGGGAGCTGCAGCAAGTTCTGAGCGGAAGCATCTTCGCGCTGCTCTGCAGCAGCTTCGTGGAGTTCACCTTCAAGACCGACGTTTCCCGAGTGGTTGTATTCTGCATCTGGGTGCTGTTCCCTCTTGCGCTGGTGGCGGTGCGCCATGTCGCGCGGCGTCTGCTGAGTGAGGCGAACCTGTGGCAGATACGCACAGTCATCGTTGGACAGGGTGCGGCCGCCGACCGCGCGGCGGAGGCGCTGGCGTCCGAGCATGACCTTGGCTACGCCGTAATCGGCATCATCAGCCCTTCCGTGGTTGCAGGATTGTCCACCGTGAAGCCTTGGACCAGGCTCGTGCAGCAGTTCCGCGCCGACTTGGTCGTCATCGCTCCCGAGGCCGATGAGACCCTCGACCGTGGCCGCAACGAGTCGCTGGTGCGGGAGCGCGTGCCGTTTGCAGTGATGCCCCATGCGGAAGGGCTGCCGGTGTCCGGTTGCATGCAGACCTACTTTTTTAGGCATGACCTGGTTATGCTGTCTTATCGCAACAACCTGTCGCAGCCGCTCGCGCGGACGGTCAAGCTGGTGCTGGATGCCGTTGGCGCGGCGGTCATACTTTTGGCGATCTTGCCCGTTCTGCTGGCAGTAGCCTTGATGGTGAAGCTGGACGGCGGGCCGGTGTTCTTCGCGCATCCGCGGATCGGGGCCGGGGGACGCCGGTTCCATTGCTTGAAGTTTCGCTCAATGCGGGTGGACAGCACCGAAGTGCTGGATCGCCTGCTGGCCACCAACCCGGCAGCGGCCGTCGAGTGGGCTGCGACGCAGAAGCTGCGGAACGATCCAAGGGTGACCAAGATCGGCGCATGGCTGCGGAAGACCAGCCTGGACGAGTTGCCGCAGCTACTCAACGTGCTGCGGCTGGAGATGAGCCTGGTCGGTCCTCGCCCCATCGTGGAGGCGGAGTTGGCTCATTACGGCGAGAACATCACCTACTATTACGAAACCCGGCCTGGCCTGACTGGGCTTTGGCAGGTCAGCGGGCGCAGCGACACGACCTATCAGCAGCGGGTTCAGCTTGACACCTGGTATGTCAAGAACTGGACGCTGTGGCACGACATCGCGATCCTGGCAAAGACGGTGCCAGCGGTCCTCGACCGGACGGGGGCCCTCTGACCTTGCGGTGGCCATGGTCGTCGCCGGCGCCAACGCCGATGAAGGTGGCACCGCGAGTGTCCAATGCGCGCGCGCGGGTCGAGCCAAGGTTGCTTCCCCCCGGGGAGGCATTCACGCCGACTAGGCCCAAGCCGGGCCGGCGCCAGTTGGTCGGGCGTGAGGCCGAGCTGGAGCGCATCTTGCAGGCGCTCCAGGAGGAGCAGGCGCACGTCGTGCTTTATACCGAGCGGGGCCGCGGTAAGACCTCGTTGGCCAACTTGGTCATCGAAACGTTGAGGCAAAGCGGGGTGATCGTTGCCCGCCACACCTGCGAGGCCGGCAGCACGTTTGATGGGATCATGCGTGGCTTAGTGCGCGACGTGCCACGCTCCCTTCTTGCGACACCGGCCAATGATCCTGCCGAGGTCGGCTGCGAAGCCGCGTTCCCATCCCGTGACCTGCGTCCGCGTGATGTCGTCGCAGTCATGGACCGGCTGACCTGCCGTGCGCTGGTCTGCGTGGTGGACGAGTTCGACCGTGTCCTGGACAAGGACACCCGCACCCGGCTCGCGGACACGGTCAAGCAGGTCTCCGACCAGGGCATCCCACTGCTGTTCATGATCGTCGGGGTGTCGGAGAACCTGGAACAGATCCTGGGCCAGCACCCGTCCATCCAGCGCAACTTGGTCGCCGTGCAGCTTCCGTTGCTGAGCGATGCCGAGGTTGCTGCGATCATTGAGACCGGGGCGCAACTCGCCGGGTTCACGGTCACTCCGCCAGTGGCGCAGAACGTCGCCATCCTGGCTCGAGGCAGCCCTTATATGGCGCAGTTCATCGGCCTTCGCCTGGTTCAGTCTGCCAGAAAGCGGGGCAACGGCGACGTATCTGAGGCCGACCTTGCCAATGCCGTCAACCGCCTGCTTGCCGAGGCGTCGCCTCATACCCTTGCCTTCTACGCCTCACTCACATCCGGCATAACCGATGCGGAAATGGTCCGCGCCTTGCTGGTGCTCGCGACTGCCGGCCAGGATGTATGGGGACGCTTCGCCGTGCTGCCTTCGTTCCGGGACGGGGTGGCGGTGGGGCAAAACCACATTCGGGCTGAAAGCTGGGCGCGCATCGTCGACTCCGGCGTCTTGCGCGCGGTCCCGGAACGGTTTGGCCTTTATACTTTTGCGGACCGCAGCTTGATGCATCATATCATCCTGCTTGCGGCGCATGATGCCCAGCCAGGGACCGGCACGCCGGCCATGCCGTCGGGTAGCACTGGTGTCACGGGTATGACGGCGCCCGCCAACGGGCATACAATGGCAGCGGGGGCTTGATGGACATCTCGGTTGGAAATTCGAGCCTTGCACAGCCGGCGCCGGAGGGGATGCAGTTTGCGCCGATGCTGCGCATGCTGCGCCGTCGCGCATGGCTGATCGGGCTGTTTGCCTTCGTCACCGCCGCTGGCGCCTATGCTTACGCGCGAACCGTTCCGAAGTCATATACCGCGTCCAGCCTCATCGCCGTGGAGGGCGACCGGATTGCCATCCCGGAGCTGCAGGGCGCGCTTCGGAGTGACAGTGCGCCGGACCCGCTGCCCTGGGTCCGGACGGAGATGCAGGCCATAGCATCCCGCGACCTCATGCAGGTGGTCGTGGACAAGCTGGACCTGAAGTCCGTGCCGGAGTTCAACCCCAGCCTGCAGCCGCCAAGCCTGATGCAGCAGGTCAAGTATAAGATCCAGTCCTGGATGCCGCAGGAGCCGGGACTTGAGCCAGCAGGCTCACCGGGGGAGGCCGTGCTCAGCTTGACGCTTCGGTCGCTGGCAATCTTCCAGGACAACCGCAGCCTGGTGATCGAGGTTTCCTTTACGTCGCATGACCCGGCGCTGGCCGCCAAGGTCGTGAACACGTTGATCACAGAATACATTGCATCCCGGGCCAAGCGGCGTGTGATGGCCAACCAAGGGGCCAACACGGCCTTGACGGAGCGGATTGACCAGGTGCGGCAGGATCTCGCCGGGCTGGAGAAGGAGATGCGCGACCTCCGCACCAAGGGCGACCTGGTTGGCACGCGCGCCGGCAGCGTCGGCCAGCAGCAGGTCGAGGAGCTTGCGACCGCCGCCACCCGGGCTACGGTCGAGCGGGCGCAACTGCAAACCAACTATGAGCGGGCGGTCGCCCTTTCTAGCCAGGGGTCCTCGGATGCCCTTGCAAACGTCCTCGGGTCCGGCACGGTGTCGCGCTTGCGGGACCAAGAGGCCACTGCGACGCGCCGGCTGGCGGAACTGACGACCCGCTACGGCTCAGGCCATCCCAGCGTGCGCAGCACCCAGGCAGAGGTGGCGTCGGCGCAGCGGCAGTTGCGGGAGGAAACGGGGCGCATCGTTGCATCGCTGGGCACCCAACTGCGCGCAGCGCGCGAGAACGAAACCAACATGCAGAAGCAGTTGGAGGATGCCCGGCGCACCGGAGTGTCCGGCGAAAACTCCCGCGCCCAATTGGACCAGTTGCAGCAGGAGATCACGACGCGGCGCACGCTGTATCAGACCTTGCTGGAGCGCGCGCAGCAGACGGTGGTGCAGCCGAGCGGCACTGAAACCCCCGATGTCCGGGTTGTGGCGATGGCGGCTCCCCCAGGCGGCCCAACTAGCCCCAACATGAAGCTTGCCGCAGGAGCCGGTGGGGTGGCGGGTGCCATGCTGGGTTGTTTGTTCGTCATTGCCCGGGCCAGTTCTGCAGGAGGCTTCTCCAAGCCGGCCGACTTTGCGGCGGCGGGCCTGCCGGTGCCGGGTGTGGTCTCACGGTCGGTGCTGGGCCGCAGCCGCCGCCGGAACCGTGCCATGCCGGTGCCCTCGGGTCGTGATGCGGAGGGGCTTCGAACCCTGCGCTTCCGCCTGGCCCGTCTTGGACAGGTCAGTGCACCGCGCAGCGCGGTTTTCGCCGGGTCACGGGACGGCGATGATGCGGTCCGCGTCGCCGTGGCAATGGCCCGATTGGCTGCGATGGATGGCGACCGTGTGCTTCTGGTGGAGGGCGACCTGCAATCTCCAAAGGCAGCCGGGCTGCTTGGGGCGGCGCATGACGGATTGGTCGAGGCATTGGAGGGCAAAAGCCGCTGGCTGGACCAGGTGTCGCACGACACCGCCACGCCGCTGCAAGTGCTGGCGGCGGCGCGGCCCTCCGGAAAGGCCCATGTCTTGCTTGGCAGTACCGCGTTTCAGAACCTGCTGGTTGAGGCGCAGGCCCAGTATGACTTGGTGGTCCTGACTGCCCCGGCGGCTGCCCAGGCCGACGCCTTGACCCTGGCGCGCTATGCCGACGCGGTGGTGCTGGTGGTTCGCACCTCGGATCCGCAGGAGCCTACCCAGGCAGCCGCATCGCGGTTGGGCGCAATGTCGCGAAATCCCCTGGCTACGGTGCTGATCGAGGGATGACATCTGCTCTGGCCATCTTTGGGGCCGTGCTCCTGCTGCTGGCGATACATCCCTTCATCACATACCCCTTGAGCTTGTGGGTTTTGGCCCGTTTGCGGCCACGGCCTGTGTTGGCGGCTGGACTGGCTCCGGACCGGGCGGCCTTCTGCGTTTGCGCCTACAACGAGGAGCAGGTGATACGGGCAAAGGTGGAGAACATGCTGGCCGCCGGCGAGGCGCTCGGTGGGTTGGAAGTGTTGGTCTATGTGGATGGCGAGACGGACGGAACGGCGGCTATCGTTCGGGAGTTCGGCGACCGCGTCCGCCTGGTAGCCTCGCCGGCGCGGCTGGGCAAGACGTATGGCATGAACGCCTTAGCCGCCCTGACGACAGCCGAAATCCTAGTGTTCAGCGATGCGAATGTCTTGTTCGCGCCAGATGCGCTGCCGAAGCTGCTTGCACCGTTTGCTGATCCGGCTGTCGGCTGCGTTTGCGGCCATCTCATCTATACTCGGCCCGAGGGCAATGCGACGGCCGCCACGGGTTCCCTCTACTGGCGGCTGGAGGAAGCGATCAAGCGGCTGGAAAGCGCGACCGGCTCGGTAATGGGGGCCGACGGTTCCATCTTCGCACTGCGCCGCGCGATACACGAGCCGCCGCCACTGGACTTGATTGACGATATGTATGTGTCGCTCGCGGCGTTATGCCGCGGCCACCGGATTGTGCGTGTGGCGGATGCTCTGGCCTATGAGGAGGCGGTGTCGCGCCCTGCGGAGGAGTTCCGCCGCAAGGTTCGCATCGCGTGTCAGGCGTTCAATGTTCACCGGGCCTTATGGCCGCGTCTTCGCCGCCTGCCCGCGCTCGATCTTTACAAGTATGTGTCGCACAAGCTCCTGCGCTGGCTTACCGCTGGTTTGCTGGTCGCAGGAGTGCTGTGCTGGGCTGGCGCCATCGCCGCTGCCGAGGCCTGGTGGCTGCTTGCTGGCACTGCCGTGGTTGGCGTCGTGGTGGGATCAGCGATGTTCACGGCCCGGAGCGGGCTTTTGGCCACTCTACGCGACATCCTGGGGGCCTTTGTCGCAACTGGGATCGGGGTATGGCGGTCCTGGCGTGGGGACAGGTTCCAGACGTGGAATCCGCCGGCGTCCGCACGCACCATCCGTCCGGTTCTGCCCAGCACCGGGGGGTAGGCTATGCGGGTCGCGATGGTTGATCCATCGTTGTTCACCCTGCCGTATGATCGCGCCCTTGTCAGCGCGCTGGGCCGGGCTGGGCACGATGTGACTTTGTTTGGGCGCCGGCCGGGTCCGGACGACAACGGCGCCGAGGGGATCAGCTTGGCGCCGCATTTCTACCGCATGGCAGATAGCCAGGCGGCCAGGCGTCTGCCGACTTCGGCCCGGCTAGGCCTAAAAGGCATTGATCACGCGGCTTCGATGCTGCTGCTCCTGCGCCGCCTGCATCGGGAGCGTCCGGACGTCATCCATTTCCAATGGCTCCCGCTACCGTTGGTGGATGGCCGGCTGCTGGGCCTGTTCCGGAAGGTCGCTCCACTGGTGCTGACGGTGCACGACACCAATCCGTTCAACGGCGATCCCTCGGCCAGCCTGCAGCAGCGTGGGTTCTTCCGCAGCCTCGATGAGTTTGACAGGCTGATCGTGCATACTGCACAAGGACGTGAACGGCTTTGCAGTGCCGGCGTTCCGGCGAATCGAGTTCTGGTGTTGCCACATGGGATGCTTCTGGACCCGCCTCCGTATGCTGACGATCCCATGACGGGTTCGATGACGTTCCTGTTGTTCGGCAAGGTGAAGCCGTACAAGGGCCTCGACTTGCTGATTGAGGCATTTGCGACTTTGCCCCCCCTTTTGCGCGGAGATGCCAGGATATGGGTTGTCGGCAAGCCCTATATGGACCTGGCTCCCTTGCAGGCGTTGGCGGAGCGGCTGGGCATTGCAGACCGTCTCGTCATTGAGCCGCGCTTCGTTGGTGACGATGAGGTGGCTGGCCTGTTCGCGCCCGGCACGGTGGCGGTGTTCCCTTATCGGGAGATCGAGGCGAGCGGCGTCCTGTCCATCGCGCTCGCCTGCGGTCGCCCGGTCATTGCGTCCAACTTGGGCAACTTCGCCGAGACCGTCACGGATGGCCTACAGGGCCACTTGGTGCCGCCGGGCGACGTTCCGGCCCTCGCTGCGGCGATGGCGCATATGCTGTCCGACCGTGACTTTGCCGCATCGTGCAGTCGGCAGGCGCGCGCCCTGGTTGATGCCGTGCCGACCTGGGACGGCATCGCGGCCCTGACTGCCGACGCCTACCGGTCGGCGGCATGAGCAGGGCGTCAGGGCGCGGGTCCGCTTTCAAGTCAAAGATTTGCCACCGACATCACCAGCAGAACCGGGAACAGCACCGGCGCGAACTGCTGATACCCGCCAGTGAACAGCAGCAGCACCAGGCCAGGCAGCACGACGGCGCGCTGGGTGACAGTTTTCCGCCCGACGGCAGGCACGGCGACATAGCCGATGAGCGCGGGAAAGCCGTAGTCAATCGTGATCTTCACCGGGGTGTTGACGGTGTAGTCGTAGGAACGGGTCATCCGCTCGCTGCCGCCGCTGCCAATGCCGAGCAGGGCGGCCGATGGCTCGGCAGTCAGAACGTCGTCCAGCAGCCAGAATGGCGTCACGAAGCGCAGGTGGCCGCTGGTGCCCGGCCGTACGATCTCGTCCAGGCGACCGCTGAACGACGCCGCGGCGTCGGGCGCCAGCACCAGGGCGCCGCCGGCGAGCAGCCCAACCAGTGCGACGGTCAGAATGGAAATGAGGATGCCGCGGCGCCCTATGCTGAATGCCGAGGAAACGACGAAGGCCGCCAGCACAATCCATCCCGTCCCAGCCATGGAGAGCATCATGCCAGCGGCGAACAAGGCCAGGATGCGGGTGCGCCGCAGCACCAGCAGTTCCAGGATCAGGCCGAACGCCATGATCTGGGAGAATATGGACGGCTCCAGCAGGAAGAAACCGTTCGACTTCAAGGCGCTGCCGAAGCCGGCCGGGATCTGCAGGTTGTAGCCGTCCTCGAACAACAGGAATGCGGGAACGATGCCGCGGAAGCTGAACAGCCCCAATCCCACGAACTGCACGAAGAACTGTGCGATCCCGGCCATCGCCACCAGGGACAGCACCGCCGTCACCCGGCGCATGAATTCGCGTTCCGGCACGGGTGTGACGAAGGACAGGGTAGCGAAACTGGTCAGGATCAGGAACTGCAGCAGCGACGGCAGGCTGGTTGGGATTTGAAATCGGCCGGGCACGATCTGGCGGTAGGCCACTCCCAGCAGCGCCAGGGCGCACAGCAGCAGGAACAGCGGCAAGCGGATGCGGCTGAAGGTCAAGGTGCCGCGCAGTATCCCAACCGCCGCCAGTCCCAGCCCGACCGGCCCGACGATGTTGAACAGCTTGCCGCCGGCTGGCAGGCCGATGCGTTGCAGGAACATGGACGCCGCCATGACGAGGGTCACGAACACCAGCGCGTGCCGCACGTGGTCCACGGTGGGACGCCAGGCAGCCGCGTGCCCTGGCTGAACGAGGGTCGTCATCTCGCTATGCCCCGCCCACGTTCAAGGCGATGTCGCCTTGACGGCTCGGCGGCACGACAGCGACAGGCTGGACTTGTAGGGCCGCAAGCAAATCGCCATCCCGCGCGGTTGCGGGGCGGCTTCATCCAGGCTTGGGCACAGACGCCGGGCTTCGGGCATGCAAGCCTTGGCAACTGCGGCGTATGCCCCGGTGCGACTTGCTGTCTGCGCCCGTGCCGTGCCAGCGAGCGGCAGCAGGGCGGCAAACCCGGCCAAAACGAGGCGTGGCAGATGTGGCATATGGGTGGTCCTTATTCAGCTTACCTGACTCTATACCTGTTTGGCCCGGTCCGCAGCCGCGTTATGGCGGGGATGACAGCATGAGGCGGGCAGTGGCGACGGCTACGCTGGCTGGGCTGCTGGCGTTCCAAGGGCAAGCTGTACGGGCGCAACTGCTCGACCAGATCGTAAATCCCAACGTGTCCGGCGTGCGGGTGGAGCCTGGCGTAACTGTCCTGTCACGCCTGCGTCCCGATTACGATTATGGTGGCATACGGGTCGGCAGCGTTCTGATCCGCTCCGAGTATACCGAGGCTGCCGGGTATGACGATAACGTAACCGGAACGTCTCAGGGCCGTGGCAGCTCGTTCGTGCAGTCACGCCTCAACCTCAGTGCCGCCACCGACCTGTCGCGCTATGGCGCAGCGGTCCGGCTGAACGTGAACGACAACCGCTACCTGGACCAGCCAAAGCAGTCTGCGACCGACTGGACCGCCTCGGCCGGGGGTTTTTACGAGCTTGGCCGCGACACCCTGTCGCTCGACTACTCGCACGCCAACCTGAACCAAACGCCGCGCGACCTGGACACTCCGCAACTGGACAAGACCATTGCCTACCGGGTTGATACGGTGCAGGCGGGCTACCGGATCACCTTCAACCGGCTGTCACTGCGCCCGGTGCTCGCGGTGCAGCTCTACGACTTCGACGACGGGACCATTGCCGGCCAGCCGTATCCGCAGCGGTTCCGCAACCGCACGATCGTGGCGCCCGCGCTGAATGCTTCCTATGAGTTTTCGCCGGGCCGGACGGCCGTTCTGGTCGTGCGCGGGTTGGACGCAACCTACACGAGCCGGCCAGCCGGCTCACCGGTACGGGACTTCACCGACGGCTCGGTGCTGGCGGGACTGGACTTTGCCAGCGGCGGCCCATGGCGCTACCGACTGCTGGCGGGATACGAGGTCCGGAACTTCGTATCGTCCCGGGTCAAGAGCATCCAGGCGCCGATCGTCGAGGGCACGGTAATCTATACCCCGACCGGCCTGACGACGCTGACCGGCACCGTGGGCCGCCGCATCCAGGATTCGGCCGACGAAACCACCGTGGGCTACACCGAAACGTCCGCGAGGTTCAGCGTGGACCACGAGTATTACCGCAACATCCTTTTGCGGGCGCAAGGCGGCGTGTTTCTCGACGAGTATAACGGCGGCGGCAACCAGAGCCTGCTAAGTGGCGGCGCCGGTGCGACCTGGCTGCTGAACCGCGCGTTGCGCTTGAGCGCGACCTATGACTTCACCACCCGGCTGTCCAGCGGCGGCGGCGTCGTCAGCTTGACGCCGACGCTGCGCAGCAGCACCGGCTACTCCGATAACCGCTATCTGCTGCAACTCGGCATCAGCCTATGAGCGTCCATTCCATCTTGCCCCGGAGAACAGCATCCATGCGCCTTGCCCCTGTCCGGCCCGCCAGACGGACTGCCCGTCAGGCCTTCCGCAGCTTGTGCTTGTGCATGGCCCTGGCCGCCTGCGCACCTGGCCGCAACCTGCCGCCAATCCCGGATTATCGTGCACAAAGCTATCACCTGGGCGGTGGCGACCAGATACGCATCATCACCTTTGGCGAGGACCAGCTCACGGGTGAGTTCCGAGTGGATGACCAGGGCCGCATTGCCGTGCCGCTGCTGGGCGGCATCGTGGCCGCGGGCCTGAGTCCACAGGAGCTTGAAACCTCGATGGCTCAGGCGCTCCGCAAGCGCAACCTGCTGCGCGACCCCAGTGTTTCAGTCGAGGTGCTGGCATACAGGCCTATCTTCGTGCTGGGCGAGGTTGCGAAGCCGGGCCAATATCCATACCAGCCCGGCATGACCGTGCTGACCGCCGTGGCAATCGCCGGTGGCTTCACCTATCGCGGGGTGCAGGACTATGTGTCCGTTATCCGGACAACCGGCGGCAACTCGATAGAGGGCAAGGCGGCACCGGGATCGTTCGTCGCTCCGGGTGACGTCGTCAAGATATTCGAACGGAGGTTCTGACCGGGGCATCCCAGGCACCGCTCAAGATGCTGGCCGGGACTACGGGCACCAGCACTGGCTTTGCGTCCGGTTTGTCGCTGCCACTCCTGGCGAAGCGCCCTATAGCCTAATGTTGCGTTGGGAGCAGGGATGTGAACACCGGCGATATGGCGGCGGACCGCATCGCACCGTCCGTTAAGGCGGCCCGGGCGGCCGCTTGAGTGGGCTTATGCATCACTAGGGCCGGCATCGGGTGGTTGACGCGAATTGCGGTGCGGAAAAGCTCGTCTGGACGGACATTGGCTGCAGCACTGCCTAAACCGGCGATTAACGTTTCGCGAAAACATTGGGTCTAGCGGTGTTAGCGCACCAGTTTATGAAATACCGGACTCGTTTTGTACGCGGTCCTACTTTCAAGTGCCCAGTATCCAGCAACATCCGTGGCCGACATTGTGCTGCAAAGCACCAGTGTACGTGACAACCTGAAACGCCAAACACCCGCGTTTGGCGTCGGGTCGGTAAGCCCAGCCGTTACAGCAACAGCCATTTAAGAAGCACGGCCCCGAGCAAGGCCCAAAACACCAGAGCGAGCTTGAGCGCGTAGATGATGCCCCGTGCAGGACGCAACACGTCCTGCGACGGAGCCGTGAAGCCGGACATTTCAGCCCGTACTCTAGGCAAAAGCTTGGCCACAGCGCTCACCGTTGACATTTTAATTGTAGCCTGCATGGTCCAGCTTTCACATTTGCTAATACACGTCGCGTAGCCGCAGCATGACACATTGGGTGACCTATGTAACGCCGCCGTCACCGATAACAGTCAAAATTCGTTGCTGCATTGCAGCACCGTATTGGTTAATAAAGAGTTATGCACGCGGAGCGGTCCATTTTCTTAAGGGCCATACTTGGGGTCGGGGCGCAGTTCGTTGTAAAGATTACCTAATGCTTTCCGCGATATGCTGAGGCAGCGTAATCCCGCACTCCCGTCGCACGGCCGCGGAGGTGCTGCCCAACCGCAGGACTTCGGCAGCCTGATAATCAGGGACGGTAACTCAGGTCCATCCTGAGGCGGGCGCAACGCCTTGCGACGGCAAATGACAACCTGTCGGGTTTATGAACGACCGCTCCCTCCGACGATTGGCTGATGATGCAGCAAGTCCCAGCCAGCAATCCGGCAAGACTCATCGGCCCAGGGCCGCGTGCCTGAACAGGCCGTGCAGCAGCAGGGAATGCCGCGCAATAGGGGCCGGGCCGTTTGCCCGGCTCATCGGGCAAGCCGAGCGTGTAGCAGTGAGGACTTCCTAGAAGCAAAGGCGCCTTTTATTGGTACATAAACGATACGAAACCGCAGTAGATTGCTGGCTGGTGAATCAATTCGTTCCATTATTGAGAATGCGTAAAACTGTTCTGATCTACAATAGCTATCTTGTCCTAACTTCCAACTATAGTTAGGTCCGTCGTAGTTAAACTTGAATTCGACGCGGGCCAACCGCGAGTTCAAGTTCAACAAGCGAGGCCTCACCCCATGGCAGTTACCGCATCGAACACGCCGTTTCCTCTCGGCGCCTATCTCGGCAATCCCGACAACAGCAGCGCCGCAAACGAAGCGACATACGAAGCCAAGTACACCAGCTTCTCTCAATTGATGGGCGCCGCGCCACAATACCTGGCGACCTTCGTTGACCAGAACCAGGCCATCAGCCGGTGGGTCGGCAACTCGCAATGGGCCGCGGCATCCGCCGCAGCCTCCGCCGACGCCCGCGGCCAAACGCCGGTGATCGCCCTGCCGCTGAACTCCAACGCCGCCGGCTCGGCAACGCCCGATCAGCAGTTCCAGGCCTTCGCCTCCGGCCAGTATGACAGCGCGATCCAGGGCATCGTGCAGGCCTGGGCCCAGGCCGGCTTCACCAACCAGGTGTTCCGCCCGGGCTGGGAGATGAACCTGCAAGGACCCACCTACGCCGGCGACAGCGCCCAAAGCCAGGCCGACTGGGTCAGCGCCTTCCAGCACGTCTACACCGTCCTGCACCAGGCCGCGGCAGCCAACGGCGTCAACGTCCAGGTGGTCTGGAACCCAGGCGTCACCAACTACAGCAACGCCCAAGCCACCACCAACCTCTACCCCGGCGACAAGTATGTGGACATCATCGGCGCCGACGCCTACTCGGACATCTACCCCTACTCGGACGGCACCACCCCGGCGACCTACCACGACTGGCACACCGGCGCCGCCGACACCAGCATCGCCCAGTTCATCGCCGACCCGGTGAACCGCGCCCATTACTGGAGCAACCCCGCCGCCACCGTGTGGTCGAGCGACAGCAGCGGCGGCCACAGCCAAAGCCTCACCAGCCTGATCCAGTTCGCCCAGCAGCACGGCAAGCCCTTCGCCATCCCCGAAGCCGGCGCCGGCAACTCCAACTCCGGCACCGACGTGTCGGACGATGCCGCATTTCCGCAATGGCTCGCCGAGCAACTGACGGCCGCGCAAGCCGCAGGTGTGAAGATCGCCTTCGTCAACCCGTGGGACAGCAACGGCGGCGGCAACTACGAATTCTCTTACGCCTCGGACGGCAAGCCGGCCGAGGCCGCAGCCTGGGCTAAGTATTTCGGGGCGCAGCAGACGGTCGGAGCGGCGTCCCCTCCGGCGACTGTGACTCCTGTAACCACGGCTCCGGCGACGCTCTCGGTCGGCTCCGGCCCCAACACGCTGGCGCTGCAAGTCTCGGAGGACGCCTACCAAGGCAACGCTCAGTTCACCGTCAGCGTTGACGGCACCCAGATCGGTGGGACGCAAACGGCAACCGCGTCGCACGGTGCCGGACAGACCCAGACGGTCAACGTCTTGGGAACCTTCGGCGCCGGGCCGCACACCGCCACGATCAACTTCCTGAACGACGCCTGGGGCGGTACAGCCGCCACGGACCGCAACCTATATGTGAACAGCGCCACCCTGGCCGGCACCGCCGTGTCCAATGCCGGCCTCAACTTGCTGAGCGGCGGGGCGCAAAGCTTCTCCTTCAATGGTGTGGCTTCGGCAACCGCGGCGCCTTCTGGGACGGACACGCTCGACTTGCACGTGTCGGAGGATGCCTGGCAGGGTGATGCGCAATATACCGTCAAGGTTGACGGCAGCCAGGTCGGCGGCGTGCGCACCGCGACGGCCCTGCACGGTCAGGGTGCGACGCAGGACGTGTCCATCGCGGGCGCTTGGGGCGCCGGACCTCACACGGTGGGCGTGTCCTTCATCAACGACGCCTATGGCGGCAGCGCGGCCACTGACCGCAACCTGTATGTGGATGCGGTCAGCTATAACGGCGCGGCTGCGGGCGGGGCCCCTGCGACGCTGCTGTCGAACGGCATGGCTAGCTTCGGCGTGGCCGCGCCGGCTGTCGCCACGCCGCTGACGCTGCACCTGGCCGAGGACGCCTGGCAGGGCAACGCGCAGTTCGCCGTCGCCATTGATGGTACGACCGTCCTGCAGAACGGCACAGTCACTGCGCTCAACGGATCGGGCCAGTCCCAGGCGGTCAACGTGTCGGCCCTGCTGTCTGCCGGCAGGCACGACGTGGCGGTTTCGTTCCTGAACGACGCCTGGGGCGGAACGTCGTCCACCGACCGCAACCTTTATGTGAAGGGCATAGACGTGAGCGGCAGCCCGGTCGCCGGGGCCAGCGCCGCGCTTCTCAGCACCGGAACCACCCACTTCCAGATCGTGGTGCCGTCTGCATGACAGGGTAGCGTCAACAGCCCTCCGCCCGGGGGCAGGAACCTGAGCCGAAGGACTCCTGCCTGGGAGAGCATCGCGGAACCTGCGGCTCCTGCCTAACGGGTGGCCTGACCTGCCGCCCGCCGCGGCGGCGCCCCAGTCCGGTCGGTGGAATTGGGCAGCCGGTTCCGCGTGGTGCGGACGCGTCCAGCCGCACCGAGCCGGTGGGCACGGGCCGGAATGCGTGCGTGGCCTTATGCCGGGCCATTGAGCCGGTCAGCTACCGCGCATCCGTCACGCCGGGTGCATACTCGAAGCCAAGCCCGGCTTCATGGCCCTCGTCATAGGCGTCCTGCAGCACCCGCCGGCCTGCCGGTCCCTTGCGGGCGCGGAACTGCAGGCCCAGGCGGGCCAGGTCGGCCTCGACCACGTCCGCCTTTGCCACCACCAGGTCGCGTCCGGAGGCGCCGCGTAGCGCGCCCTCCCGCGCCTGGCGCAGTGTGTGCAGCTTGGCGACGATGCCGCGGGCCAGTCCGATCCCGAAGGAGTTAGTTGCGGTCCGGCGCAGGGAGGACGGCATCTCGGCATAGGTCGGGCCAGCGCGGAACCCTGCCGTCTCGGTCTCGAACGCCAGCTCCACCAGGTCATACAGGTAACGTGCCGCCACCACGTCGGCAGGCAGTCCAAAGAACACGTAGCGCAGCCGGCCATCCCCGCCCTTCTCGCCCCATACCCGGCAATCGAAGAACGCCGCCACCGACGGTACGCAGTCGTCCACGGGCGCCACGCGCTTACGCCCAGTCTCGACCGCCGTGCCCTCGCACACCTGGTTCTTCAGATCCAACTCGCTCAGGCTCAGGCCATAGCGGTCCAGCAGCTCCGCCACCTTCTCCGCCGCTGCCAGGGCCTCGGCCTCCGTACAGCCCTGCTCGACCGTCTTGGCCCGCAGCGCCTGGATACGCGCGATCAAGCGGTCCAGGTCCGCATTCCGGGCGCCGTGCCCGGCGTCTGACGGCCCGGCGCCGAGCTTGCGGCGGGCTTCGGCAAACACCTGGGCCGCCGCGGCTGGCATGTCGCCGCTGGCTACCTCCGCTGCGATCTGTGCGGCGAACGCGTCCAGCCCCGGCAGCGCCGAGCCGATGGCCCGGCGGCGGTGCACCGTTTCCAACTGCACTTGCAGAACATCACTATAGGCGCTGCTCAGCGTGCGTTCACCGGCGACGCGGGTGTTGAGCACGGACAGGACCATGCCGAGCACGGCATCCATGCCGCAGTCCTCGCGGACCCGCTGCACATCCTCGGGGCTGCGCGGAGCATCCGGCTCCGCCCAGCGCAGGGCGATGTGGTCCAGCTCGCTCGCGTCCTCCGGCAGGCCGTCATCGCCGTCCCCGGGATCGTTCACGCCCGGGATGCGCGGATTGCCGTGGCGCAGGACATGGCGGTAGATCGCCTCCGCACAGCGTTGCGGGTTGGACAGGCCGCGGTTGCCATCGTGGATGAAGCCGGCAGCGGCGGCCAGCCCGGCCTCGTCCAGCGGCGTCACGCAACTGACGAACATGTGCTGCCCGTCGCCCAAGGGCGCGAGCCGCCCGGCCAACAGCAGACCGGCCAGGTCCGCGCCGATGGAACTGCTGGGCAGGCGCAGCACCTCCGAAGTGGCAATGTCGCGCAGGCGTGCCCCATCCATCCCGCCCTCCACAACCTGCGTGATGCGGAAGGCGGCCTGGCGCATGGCGGCCAGCGCCGCCGCCTCATCAGCAGCCCAGCCGGTGCGCTGCCGGGCCATGCGGTCGAAGGCGGTTTGGCCGCTGGCGGAGGGCGTGAACAGCGCCAGGTCCGTCGCCATGAGCAGAGCGTCTGCCAATACTTGCGTCTCGGTGCCCGCCGCCGGTTCGACACGCACGAGCCAGCCACGCACGGTGTCGTCCAGCTTCGCCGGTGACACGAAGCCGGTGGCGGCCAGGGTCAGGGCATCCACGCATTCGCGCATGCGGTCCGCGCCGATGGACGCGGCTTGGGCCGGGCGTGGCTGGCGGTCCGTCTTGGCCTGCATGTTTCTCCCCTACCTCGCTGGAACGCCTGAACACGACAGGGCGCTCCGCCGCGGCAACGCGCCGACGCGGACGACTGCTCCCAGAACGGTTACGTCCAGGTCTCGGCGCAACACGCTTCCGCTCCCTCGTTCGCGAGCGGCTGCTTGCAGCTTCCGGTCCGACTGCTCCGTGCCCGGCCCTCCCGGCAACCCACTGCAGCGGCGTTGCGCCGCCCTGTGCCAGTTCGCCTGCCGCGCGTTTCAATTGCAGTCAGGTCCGGACGCACGGCGACCGGACCTCAACCTGCAAGCCTTTGCTCCCAAGAAAAAGCTGGATCGGTTAAGTGCAGCCTGGACGCGAACCGATCTCGGCCTCCTGCAAGCGTGTAGGATTTGAGCGAGTCGGCCCACAGCACGCCAGCACCTCCGTGCGCGCCGCTACTTCTGGCGGCCCGCCATGCATCAGTCGGCCGCGACGCCGTGCGCCTGCCCAGCCGCGGCGGGCGATGCGCGGCTGGC
>CAXTDP010000002.1:0-38962 GCA_964242295.1 uncultured Acetobacteraceae bacterium
AAGTGCCACCACCCCGACGTGTTCTGCGCGGCGCTGCTGAACAGCCAGCCGATGGGCTTCTACGCTCCGGCGCAGGTGGTCCGGGACGCGCAAGAGCACGGCGTCACCGTCCGGCCGGTATGCATCAATCGGTCGCGCTGGGATTGCACGCTGGAGCCGTTGAGTGTCGGCGAGGATGAGGCTCTGGGCCATGACAAGAGTGAGGACCAAGGCTGAAACCAGGGCAGGCGAGGACGGCGCGCCGCGGTGCGGCTGGGACTGCGGATGGTGAAGGGCCTGGCCAACGGGCACGCGGCGGAGCTGGTCGCGCATCGGGGTAGTGCGCCCTACGCCAGCGTGGAGGAGGTCTGGCGCCAGGCCGGGGTACCGCCGTCAGCCCTGGAGCGGCTGGCGGAGGCGGACGCGTTCCGGGGCATGGGCCTCGACCGCCGGCAGGCGCTCTGGCAGGTGCGGGCGCTGGCCGACACAGTACTGCCGTTGTTCGCGGCGGCCGACACCGGCGGACGGCCGCGGCCGGAGATCGTCGAGCCGCCCATAGAGCTTGCGCCCATGCGGGACGGACGCGAGGTGGTCGAGGACTATGGCAGCACCGGATTGAGCCTGCGCCGGCATCCGGTGGCGTTCCTGCGCGACGACCTGCGCTGGCGCGGCATGGTGGCGTGCGGCGACCTTCTGCACTTGCGCGACGGCCGGCGCGTGATGGTGCCAGGGATTGTTCTGGTGCGGCAGAAGCCCGGCTCGGCAAAAGGAGTGATGTTCATCACCATCGAGGACGAGACGGGGGTGGCCAACCTGGTGCTCTGGCCGGACCGCTACGCGGCGCAACGCCGGCTCGTGCTGTCCGCCTCCATGCTGGCCTGCCATGGCCGGGTGCAGCGCGAGGGCGAGGTGGTGCACGTCATCGCCGACCGGCTGGAGGACTTGTCGGAGCTGCTGCGCAGCGTGGGGGAGCGAGACGCGGTCGCAGGTCTGGCTGGCTCGGACCCGCGGCAGGAACCGGCGACCGGGCTGGATGCTGGCACGGGTATGGAGGTTCGCAACCCGCCGTCCCAGCCCGGCCCCGGCATTCGGGTGCCCACCCGCGACTTCCGGTAGCGGCCTCGCTGCTTCGCCGCATGCTGTGGGGATCAACCGGTGCAAGCCGATGGAGGCAGGCCGGCGTGTGAGGGCTAGGCGGGTGCCAGCTCAGCGGCCTCCGTCGCCTCGTATGCCGTCCGCATGGACGCCAAAACTGCGGCTGCCTGCCGCGTCTCGGCCTTCGAGGCCGGGTCTATGTCGGCGGCACTCTCCTCCGTGAGCGCGATGCCTTCCAGCAGGCCCTCGCGCAACGCGTCCAGCCGCTCCGCATAGGTGCCTGGGTCCAGCCCCTCGCGCCAGTCCGCCAACAGCCGTTCGACGTGCAGCGTCACGCGGACCAGTGTCGGATTGCGGCTGAACAGATCGAGTAGGCCCTTCATACCGTCATCGGATTGGAGGGGACCGGGGGCCGGCTTACGTACTGTTCGTGCCATGGCAGCTTTCCTGAGTGTGCCTGCCATCTGGTACTCGTTGCCTTTGTTTCAGAGCGTGAGCGTCTGTTGCCCTTGTCTCCGCTTAGTACGCGTCATAAATTAAGTGAACTGACAATTAAATGAATCCCGTTGATACTGCGCAATATTCAACGGAAAGTAAGTGCGGTTATTTTATGACAAATCCTTACCGCTACCGGACGCGAACCGGGCACGGATCAAGGCAGGATCAACCATCCCGCCAGACTACAGCATCGATCCCCTGATTAGAGTCCTTACCGCAAACCAATTTTGTTATATACTTGCAGGCCCTAAGCGCAGTGCGCTAATGCATCAATTTGACAGAACGTAACGCATGTATTAACTTGGCTGAGACAAAGCTTAAGCGGTTTACTTAGATCCGATAAAAAATTCGTTGCGGATAGGTTTTTTTAGAATGGCGCCAGCAACTGTGGTGCCAGTTCAAATCGCTTGTTAGTGGTTTCTGCATCAGGTAAGGAACTTGAGCTCCAGCCAACCCAGTCAAGCTGATGCCTGGAAGAGGCGCCCTGACCCTGGATCAGATCCTTCCCCCTTCTGCCAACTGATAGGTATCCGCGTTGACCCTTCACATGCGCCAGGCGATCCAGAACATGACAAACAGCTGGAGCGACCGCTTCTGGGGGCAACGCATACCTGCTCTCCAGGCCCAGGCACGCAGGAAGGCGAGCAGACTTGGCAGCGACCGGGTGATGAGTCTCAATCGCCTGGTCGCTGGCAGCGCCATGATGGCTGCTCTTTGGGCGATGGGAAACGAGCCGTTGGCTGCACGCTGGTCCGGTCCGGTCCTAATTTGGCTTCTTTGTGCGGTCGCCATGTTTCTCTGCACCGGCCCCAATCGCCGCTTCTCCAATCTCAAACGCGGCACTGGCCTCATTCTTGATGTTTCAGGCGCGACGATCATGCTTTGCGCAGGCGGAAGTGAGACCGCGTTCTTGTATGCCGTTTACTTATGGATCATTATAGGGTATGGCTTCAGGTTTGGCGCCAGATACTTGATGTCTGCTTCCGTTCTTAGCATGGCAGGATTCACCCTGGTCATTGCGAACGATCCTTTCTGGGGAACCTATCTCACCCTGTCACTCGGTCTGCTGGCCGGGCTTGCCGTCCTGCCCGCGTATTCCTTTGCTCTGATTCACGAACTGGCCAAGGCTCGTCAGCGTGCCGAACGGGCAGATCGTGCCAAAACATTGTTTCTTGCCAGCGTCAGCCATGAGCTGCGTACCCCGCTGCACGCCATTATTGGAACAGCGGAAGCATTGCGCGCGACGTCGCTCGATAACGACCAAGCCGGTATGATCGAAACCATAAACACCGCCGCGGAAGGTCAAATTGCCCTTGTCAGCGACCTCCTGGAGTTCGCAAAGGCAGAGTCGGGACATGGACACAAGGCAGTCGAAGAGTTTGATCTCGTAGAGCTTATTGGAAAGGTCATAGCGATTGCAGCCGTCGATGGCCAGAAAAAAGGCTTGTCGATCAGCTCCCATATCACGGCACGTTGCCCTCATCGGCTTAGGGGAGACGAGCGCCGCATCCGAGAGGTGTTGTTGAACCTGTGCGCCAATGCCGTCAAGTTCACGGAGCGTGGTTCCGTTACCGTGGCGGCTGATGGTTTCCTTGATCCGGACGGAAGTGTTGCAATGCGCTTTGAAGTCATGGACACCGGGATTGGCATCGCACCGAACCACTTGGACAAAGTTTTCGGCCTGTTCGCCCAGGCCGACGAAACTATCTTTGAACGATTTGGCGGAACCGGGCTTGGTCTCGCCCTATGTCGGCAACAGGTGCAACTCCTGGGAGGATGCATGGGGGTGGAAAGCACTCCGGCTGCCGGCAGCACGTTCTGGATCAGCTTGGTTCTTCAAGCCGCAGCCGAGGCCGGAACATCACCTGCACCAGCTCGCGTCCTTGTTGTTGCCAACGACGCTGGGACTGCATCGGCGCTGCAGGAACGCCTGGCCTCGCTGCAGGGGCTGGCGGCAAGCGGGTTTGTGCTTGATGTCGCCCTTGAACAAGGTCAACTCACACGGGACCAAGCCGTTGACGCCCTGATCTATGCAACTCCCGAGCCCATCGATGGCCTGCCCAGTCGAGTAATACGGGAGCGCTTTTCGACGTCGATCAGCGTCCAGAGTACCGGCAGTGACCTGAGCCGTGCAGTCCGCATCTCGTCTCTGCAATCAATCCAAGTTCGGGCCGCGGTTACGCAACAAGCCATGGACAACTCGATCCGAACGGCAGAACTGAAGGGATATCGTATTCTGGTCGCGGACGACAACAAAGTGAACCGGTCAGTGGTGTCGAAGATGCTTTCAGGCGCTGGTGCCATTGTGACCTTCGCCACCAACGGGGAGGAGGCTCTTGCCATTCTTTCGGAAGGTGACGTCGATCTCGGGCTGTTGGACGTCAACATGCCTGACATGGACGGCATAGAGGCGGCGCAACTCTATCAGTTCGCTGCTGTTGGCAGTAAGCGTATTCCCCTCGTCGCACTAACCGCTGACGAAAGCACGGACACCCAGGCTCGATGCTTAAAGGCTGGAATGGCGGCATGCCTGGTCAAACCAATACGGACGGCACCCCTCCTAGACGCACTCAAAGCCATCCTGGGCAGCCAAGCCGCGGCTCCCGCCGTGCCCGTTCCCGCCCCTTCGGTCAAAGTAGTCCCACGACTGAACCACGAAGCTCTGGCAGAACTGGAGATCCTGGGCGGCCCAGAGTTTATTGACCAGCTTGTGTCGGACTTCAAACATGACTGCCTGAAAAGCCTGGTGTCGCTGGACGGGGCGCTGGCCCAGCAGGATGTGCAGCAGTTCCGCTTTGAGGCCCACTCAATCAGCAGCGCCGCAGGAAATGTAGGGGCGAGGGCGCTTCAACACTTGTGTTCGCCCCTAAGTAGGATTGCAGAGTGCGTTTTCAGGGATGATGGGAGCCGGCTTGTCGCTCTGTTGCGGCGAGAATGGGAGGAAACATCCCGTGACTTGGACCGTCGCTTGACCGCTGGCGCCGGCGCCAGCCCGACAATGGGCAGCGGTGACGGCAGCCAGCGGCTAATGTGTTGATCTGAAGCGACCGTGGACAGGCTAGGCCATGATCGAGGGACGCGGTCGCTGGCTACTCTACTGGAATGCCGACTACCTCACTGTTCCGGCGCCGACGCCTATCCTGGGCGGACACGAGGTGCGTCATCCGTCGCAGGTCGGAGGATGTCAGCCCCATAGCCGTGTCCACCCAAACGTCGCATACGTCGCGCAGCTCCGTGAGGCTCACCGGGCTAACACGTCGCCGCGCCTCATAGGCCGCGGAGTGTGCCCTGTGCCGCGACTGGTTCCGATGGACATAGGCACACACAGCTTCCTCGCCCTGGCCGTCCTCGGCAAGCACGTCAACAACGCCCATCGCATGCAACGCTTCGGCGCTGACGACCTCGCCAGAAAGGATCATCCTCATGGCCGCTGCCGACCCGACACGCCGGGTCAGGAAGCAGTGCGCACCCATGCCGGGGAACAGGTTCATCAAAACCTCGGGCAGGCCGAACCGCGCTTGGCGTTCGGCAACTAGGACATCACACGACAGCAAACTTTCGAAACCACCGCCCAACGCCTCACCTTGTGCTAGGCCGATGGATATGGCACCGCCGTCATACCCGGTCGCATTACGATATGCCACATCGACACAGGAGTAAGCGTATTGGCGTAAGCCTTCCCGATCCCCCTCCGCGATTTTCTTTGCGAAGTGTGTCAGGTCGCCACCCAAGCTGAAGATGCCTGGCGTCCGTGAGCCAAGCACAACCCAGCCGACAGTGGTCAGCACGCTTGTGGAAGGCGAAGCCAACGTACAAATCCTGTCCTGAACAGCGTGCAGATCGGCGAGCAGACCCAACGTGAAACTTGGGCGTCCAAGGGGATTAAGGTAGCACCAGAAAATACGATCCTGCTCATCATGGCGATACTGCAGATGCTCATAGTGAGCGGCATCGCGGCTTTGAACCGACTGAGACTGGCCCTGGCTGGGAAGAGGGCGATTAACAAACGTCATGTAAGTCTCCGAAGGTATATCGGCGCCCGATATTGGGAGCTGGCCTACGGTCGCAGGTTTGTGCAGGAATCGCCACAACCCTTGTCATTTTAAATCATTCTCTTTTGCAGCCGTAAGTCGTGCGTTAACTTCATCTTGACTGGCAAGGCGTTTAATTAACCCCAGAAGACGGGTTCTGTTCTCGCCGGGTGGTATCCTCGAGAATGCTTTGACCCAAAGTCGGACCTCGCGGCTCGAACGCTGGTCGCCTTCAAAATCGAGACTGCTGCCGGCGTTCTCAGGCTTGTCGTTCGCATAAGATTCTGTGCCGCCACCAACCGATTGCTGCGCGCCCGCGCCGAAAAAGAAGTCCACGGGGACGCCGAGCACTCGACTGAGAAGGTAAAGGTGCGCTGCAAAAAGACGCCCCTCGCCGCGTTCAAGAAGTGCAACCTGCTGCTGTGAAAAGGAGAGCTGCGCCGCCAGCTGGGCCTGTGATAGCCCGAGCAAAGTCCGCCGAAGCCGTATGCGCTTCCCAAGCATAGCATCGATCTCGGTTCCCTTAAGGCCCACATCGGACTGCTGCCTGCTGTTGTCACGAGGCGACAATCAGGAGTTCCCAGGCTGGCGGTCGTTCGGTGTTGGATTGGGCGGCTCAGCGCCGGGAGGCAGATAGCCCCTGACTTCCCCGACCACCCTCGAGACTTCGCTTCGCAGGCTGCTGAGCAAGGCCCGTTCACCCAAGGTCATCCTCTCTTTTGCGAAAATGCCCGCCTTCTTGCACATCCCAGCCAATTTTTCCGCACCAATGACCGCAGCGGACTCACCAAGCGACACAACTCCGTTGCGGAAGCTATCGAGGTTGTCCCGTTCCAGGGCATCCGTCAATTTGACAAGCGTCCGCTCTGAGTCTGATATGAACAACTCAGTCACCTCCTGCACAAAAAGAGCGCCACCGATAGATCTCAGGTAATGAAAGGAAGCATCCACAATCGCTGGCCCCGGGCTGACGCGAAACCGAGGGTGACTGGAGATTGGTCTTATAACGTCAGCCGCCTGCTGGGTAGCCGAGACATCGTGGGGCCGTTTTGCAATGCTATTCGCGACGAGATCAAGCACCTTCTTTGAGTCTAGTGGCTGAAGAATTATAGAATCGCACCCTGCCTCTCTGCACCGCACGACGGTCGGGAGATCATCATAGCTTGTGAGGCCGATGACAGTGTTCCGATGCGTTCCAAGCTCCTGGAAGCGCAGCATCTTCACTGCTTCCAGACCATCAACTGCGGGCTTGTCCACGTCCATGAATACGACGTCGAACAATTCACGCTCCGCCATGTCCAAGGCACAGTCGCCGGACTCTACGACCAGCCAGGAATACCCTCCCTGCTCTAGAATTTTGGATAGTATAAGAACGGTCGTCTGATTTGTGTCAACGATTAGCACGCGACTGCGGCCTACCGGCGTCGATGCCGATGGATCGCGGCTACGCGGTGGCTGTTTGTCTCTCATTTTAGGATCCTGTTTAAAAGCCCCAACCAAGTGAAGGGACGACAAAAGGTGCTCGTCTGAGACATCCAGAGTGATCGCGGTGACAAATCGGCGCCTAATTGCGGGTGCCGGCAACGTGCTCTGCTTTGTGAGCGCTATCATCAGGACGCGGTCAAGTAGCAATCCTTCCTGAAGAACCTTGCCAAGCTCGGCCAAGTTGGTGTACCGGCCGTCGACTATTACAACCGTGCGTTCGGCTTGGCAGACCTTCTCGGCCGAGATTTCGTCACTCCAGTCACTTTGCTCTGAAAGGAATGTCGTTGCCCCTAGAGTTTCTAGACGTTCCGCAAAAGGAAGCAAGTCAGCCACGTGCGACGTCAAGATGACAATCGTAGTTCCAGCCAGGTCACGATGCGACAGCTCGCGCGCCGTCGCTGCTACGACCGGAACCTTGAGCCAAAACCTGGCACCCTGCCCTTCCAAGCTGTCGACGCCGACCTGCCCCCCAAGCATTTCAAGCATGCGCTTAGCTACCGATAGTCCAAGTCCAGCGCCGCCAAAAATATGGTATATCTCGGGGCTCGCTTGGCTAAAACTCTCAAAGATCCGGCTACGAACCTCGGATTGAATTCCGATGCCCGTATCAAGAACTTCGAAGTAAAGCCACGCCTTGGTGGTTGGACCATCTTTCACATAAGCACTTATCAGCACAGAACCAATAGAGGTAAACTTTACGGCATTCTCTATGATGTTCGTCAGCGATTTTAATAAATAGCGTCGTTCCGACCAAATTCGCTCGGGAACTTCAGGGCTTATATACCAGTTCACTGCAATGTTCTTCGGTGTTGCTTGGACGCTTGCGATGGCCAGCGCCTCTGCAATCAAACCCTTCACGCTAAAACTTGTGATTTCCTTCGGCATACGTCCCGCGTCGAGACGCGACACGTCCGTCAAGTCATCCAGCTCTCGTATGAGAGATCCTGCAGCGGCCTGAATCGCGGCTATAGTTTGGGTCTGCATCAGATCTAAGGCACTGTCTGACATGGTCTGAGCCGCTGCAAGAATGGAATTCAGCGGGACCCGCAACGTGTGCCCTAAGCCAGCAAGCATTAACGCTTTGCTACTGTTTGCATGCTTGGCAGTCTCGTTCGCGCGGGTTGCCCGGCGCATCAACAATTCCAGGTAAGGTGGGACGATTACAGCGAGCATGAGCACCCCAGCAGCCACGAAAGGTTGCGTATGCCAAAAGTCAGTAAAGAGTAGGGCTAGTAGGATCCCGCCTAAGCTGACAATCGCCGCAAGTCGCAGATAAAATATGCCGTAGCGGAATCCATATCCAATGATGAGCCACAAATATAGGAATAGGACGGGAGCCGCAACCGGACCTGCCGCAATTAGGGCAACCGAAAGAGCCGAAACGTCGATGACCAGCATCACCGTCCGACAAACATTCAGCTTCTTGGCACTGAGCCTTGTCGAAAAGAGCACGCAAACTGCGATCACGAGATAGATCGTATTCACAATTATCGGAACCGGAGTGTCCAAGTCACCCTTAATTGACACGAACCAGGTGTAAGCAGCAGCACCCAGTCCAAACAGTATCCTGTTGCGCGCAACCTGGCGATCGCCATCCCGTAACTCTTCCGGGCTTACCGGAGGGCAGGTCGCCACCAACCCTACTGCAAGACGGGCACGTTGCAACACAGCTTTTACCGCCTTCGATCGGGTGAGACCATCTTGCCTCTTCCTCGCACGTGGTATGTTCAACTCTCATGCCCCCGCATCTTGGCAGGCCGTATTCGGTCGCATCGTGATCCGTGATCCATCTCAGTTCTGCCCTAGCTAGGACCTTCCTAGGTCACGGCGACTGAGTCAGCCACCCCAGCTAACTGCGTTAGCAGAGTTTTCAATCACACAACTAGTTCTTGTGGTCGCCGGGATCCACTGCTACAACCAGTTCTTGTGATAGACCGGCGCTCGCTAAGACCAGCTTTCGATCCGAAGTGGGCAAGTTTGGGCAGGTTAACTAAAATGTCATGTAAGTAAGGAGAGTCAGAAGACATGAAGCTTTGCGGAAGTGACGCAGGCGTTGTGTTCATATGGGAACGTTCCAGTATCGACCGGATGTGATAGCTATGATCGCTCATGTATCCTTCGAGGCCGCGTGCATGCCCTATGACCCGGGAGCACCGTTGGTCAATCAGCTAGAACTTATTATGAGGAGCATATTTCTGTTTGATCTGCGCGTGTGCCAAATGGCAAGTGCATGCGGCTTGGATAAGAAGGGTCAACTAACACGATCAGATGGACGACCAATTGTCATTCGCCAAGTCACGCTGAGTCAACCTCTATTCTTGCCAGAGTTCAGACTTTGCATCTCGCCACTGCACTGACATTGTGCAAGGGTCACCACTTGGTTTTCCCAATGCGCTCCAATGTTATGCGAGCGATCGTCGAGAGAGAAATATGACTGACCAACATAATTGCGTTGAGCACTCCATTCAGACCACGCACGATATTCCCGCCTCTTGCACTAATTTATGCTCCGATCTTTTCGCTTCTCTCGCGGAACTCGCGAGATCGGAAGGTGCTCTTGATGGTGACATGGACGCCCGGACCATCGAGAGCACCCTTGATGCCGTAAGGATGGCAAGACTGAGTTGCGACGAGATCGCAGCGGACCTGCAGCAGGTGTATCCGGTGGCTGGGCCCATAGACCATAGTGACTGCGAAGCTCTACAGCAATACATGAGCCTGGCGGCGATTGACGAGTTCCAATTTCCAGAAACGCACGCATCCCGACATAAATGCCGCCATCCTCTTCGAGAGGAAAGAATTCCGTATGCACCAACGGGCGCCCCCGGTCAGGTGGATGATCCGTAGGGTTACGAACAGCACACGGACTGCTTCGGAAGACGTTGCAAGCCATTCGCGCCACTGTGTCATAACATCCTTAACGTTGTTCGTATTGGGGGTCGTCGCCATGCGTGTTCTGCTACTGTGCTCTGTTACGGCACTAATTCCTTTCACCGCATCTGCTGATCCTCAATGTGTTTTCGATGCTGGGCAAATAGCCGAAGTGGGTGAGAGCCAACCGACAACTGGCGGGGTCGGATTACCCCTCCCGCGGTCGAGTGTTCCTTTATTCGAGGATCGTCCAACACAGGTTCCCTTGCCGCCTGTCGCTGCGCGTATCACGGCTCTCGACCACGTTATAGCGGCGGGCGCACAGATCACAGATGCAGGCACTAGCCACGGCCTGCGTGCGATTGTCGCTCGCAACGACGGCCAATTTGTGCGGTTCTACGTTGCTCCAGACGAGCAAGCGCTGGTTGGCGGCCTTATGTCGGATTTGTCGGTCGCGGACCTAGTCGCGATGGCGTCCGGAAATGTGAAGAAGCTGGGTCGCTTTCATGGCCTACAAGCCATCTTTGTTCCCAATGGGAAGCAGTTCCAAGTTTTTTACGCCACTCCCGATGGCCAGCGCGTGATCCCTGGTGCCATGTTCGATGCCGCGGGCAAGAACCTAACCCGGGACCATGTGGCGTCCATTCCTGGCGCAATACCTACAGTGGTAATTGGTGACGAAGCGCCCCGACCACCCACGCAGGTTCCATCTGCGCCAGAGTCGATCCTCAAAGCAATGGACAGCACCACCTTCGGCACGACCGGACTGCCCTCCGCGCCACGCTTGTGGGTGTTCATCGACCCCCTCTGTTCCTGGTCGGTTCGGGCGATGGAGCAGCTGCGACCCTATGTGGCAAGCGGACGCCTACAGCTTGCTGTTGTTCCAGTTTCCGTCCTGGACCGTGAAGACGCAGGTCGCAGCACGCTGATGGCGAAGGCCATGCTGAGTCTACCACGGGACGCAATGGTGGCGGCGTGGAGCGGCAACAAGCTACCCGACGCGGCGGAGCCGTCAGCCGATCTGCGGCTGGCTGCCAACCAGGCTGCGGCCGGCATCATAGGGCTACGCGGGACGCCGACCATTCTGTGGCGGAAGGCGGACGGAACTGAGGGCCGGGCCGACGGTCTGCCAAGCAACCTCGATGCTCTCGTCGCTTCTATCGGGGGCATGCCATGATCTTGTTCCCGAACAGACAGCGGCCGGACTGGTGCCAACCTGCTGTGGAGGGTGAGGCTGCCGAGCACGAAAGCTTCGAGCAGCCCGACAAGCCACCTTCTGCTGGCCGGCGTCGGACCAAGCAGGGCTATATCTGGCGTGGAACCAAGATGGTGTTGGGGGCACCTATCGCGGCACTCTCCCTCGGACAGATCATGCAGAACGGCCGCCTGATCCGTGGCTTGGTCTTGGACCTCAAACACGGGCCACTGCCGCCTCGGGCACTCCCGATCAGCTTTGATGGCAAGCTGGACGTTCAGGCCACCGCTATCGCTTACGAGCTTTCGGCACGCGATCTGGAGGCGCACTTGGCGAAGCGCCGCGGTCAAACGGCTACAATGGCCTACCTGGCCTTTATACTAGGATGCACCTTCGTCGCGCTGTGGTTCTGGCGTCTTTTGGACCTGGACGGGACTGCCGTGCGGCTCTTGGTCGGCTTGCAGTTCGCCCCATTCTGCCTGGTGTTCTTCCTGGCGGCGTTCCAGCAGGCTCACGTCAACTGGCAGCTGCGCACGGGACGGCTCGGGTCGGCCGGCGACTATCTTCGCTCGCCCGAGCCGTTCCTGCCACGCAGGTAGGCTAGAAGGTTCCCGGCGGGGCATAGGCCTTGCCTTCTACGGCTCCGGTTGCCCAAGAGGCGTTCTCGTAAGCGGGGCGCCCCACGTCCACGCCAGGGTCGGCCGGCCGCGTAATCGTGCCGTCGCGGTTTGACACGGGCGGCGTCCAAGTCGCATTCGCCTCCCCGTAGGCGGCGTAAGGGTTGTAGTAAGGGTGCTTCACCCGCGGCGCAGACGGCGCACTGTAGTCGCTGGCCGACTTCAGGTTGGGGTTGCTGCAAGCGGCTGGCACGCCGGCCAGCGCAGTTAGCATCACGAGATTGAACAAACGCATGGTGGCCTCCAGTACAGGGGGCTCACCATGCCAAGGTGCGGCGCGAACGACCCTGCTGACGGGTGGCTACCAGGGAATGTCGTCGTCTCGTCCGGCCTTTTCGGCAAGCAGAGCGTCACGCTCCGCTGCGACAGCCTCACCGTAGGCGATCCATTCGCACTTGTTGTTGTATTGGCGCTTTACCTCGTATCGCAACTTTGCCACCAGCTGCCTTAGTTCCTGGTTATCCTGCCACAATGCATCGCCGTTCTGACGCAGAAGCTGGTTTTCGGCGAGGACAGCATCAACGTTCACCGGGACATAGCCCCGGAGCCGGGCGGAGAAGGCTGAAACAGCATTGTCATGCCGTCTCTGGACCTCTCCATCCAGATGCCCGAGTTCATACAGCGCCAAGCTGCTTAGTCCGCTGCTGATCCCCTCGTCATCCACCTCAGGTCTCCTTTCCAGTGCCATTCTCTGGTGGCACGTCCGTTGCAGCCCTCAAAGTCGAGTCTACGCTGCTTCCGCCAGCCTCGCCCGGTGCTGCCTTGCCTGGCAGCGGCAGAGCGGGTTGGCCACCATTATCCCGAAGCGTGCGGGCTGCGCCACCCTGTCCCAAAGCGCGCGGGGTAAGGCCACCCCGAATGGTTTGTAGGGCCCGGGCCGTACCAATGAGTGCGGCATCCCGGCCGAACTGCTCCATGTCCACCCGGTTCGCCGGTGCGAAGCCGATCAGCTTGGGCAGGTGGTGTGGCAGCAGCGTGATCATGCGAAAGCTGAGCAGCGCCGCCGTGACGTGTGCCAGCACGAAGATGCACAGCATCACCGCTACGCCGATCACGTTCGTGACCAGCCAGCCGTTCGCCAGCACGAAGCCGGCTGCAACCCCGAAGCCCTGCCGGATCAGGTACGAGGAGGCCGCGAAGACGAAGTAGCCCAGAAACAGGCCGATGATCATCAGCACCGGGCGGGTCAGCTTATGCAGACAGTATGCACTTGTCTCTTTGCCTGCTGGGCTGGATGGTTGGGCCTCTCGCTTTGGATACGCTCCGAGGGGGTTGGCGGAGCAACGGAGGGTCGCAAGCGATGCCCCAGCTGTTCTTCACAGACCGAGCGGCCCTGCATCGCTCCGTGATTGCGGGGGACGTAGCCCACTCGCTTCCGGCCGAGACAATCACGGCGGCGGAGCGGTTTGGCCTCAGCGACGGCATGCCGTTCGTCCTCGGCTCCGACGGCTCCTACGACCATGACCTGAACCGTTTCTTCCGCGCGTGCCCCACCATGGGCGTACGCTCGCTCAACAGCCTCAAGGCTTATGCCCGGGACATCGTGACCTGGCTGCGGTTCCTGGAGGAGCGCCGGGGCGGCAAAACAGTCTGGCAAGCTGATCGGGACGACATCGCAGCTTTTCACGAGGTCCGCCGGCTTTCAGGACCTGCGCATCGTCTGGCTGCGGCGTCATGGAACCGAGCGGTGGCCGCCTTGGACAAGCTCTACGGCTGGGGCATCGAGGAGGGGCTGACCGCCGTGGCGCCGTTCACCTACCAGAAGCGGTGGGCGCGCAGGGTCGGAGGCGGCGCAGCACTGGTGGTCACGGCCAACCGTGCCCGCGAGCGGGGCGCGCGGCAGGGCGACGTGCGCTTTCTCGACATCGAGCGCTTCCTGCTGTTCCGCGACGTCGGCCTCCGCGGCCGGCTGCCGGATGGGCGCCCAGACCCGGCTGCACGGAGCCGCAACGGCGAGCGCAACGCGCTGTTCGCCGAAGTTCTGGTCACGACCGGGCTGCGGCTGGAGGAGGCGTCGAGCCTGCTGACGCTGGAGCTGCCGCACCTGACCGACGTGCCGGCTGGGGCTCGGTCCGTTCCGGTCCGCCTCGCGTCGGCGACGGCCAAGGGCGTCAAGGGACGCGAGTATCGCCTGCCCGTGCGCTTGCTGCGACGCATGCGGCACTACGCCGAGGTCGAGCGCGCCAATGCAGCGGCCTGCCTCACCACGCGCGCACGTCATGTGCGAATGCGGCGTTCGATCGCCCTGGTCGGCCAGGGCCACAATGGTGTCGTGCTCGACGACGGCAGCGGCCCTGTTCGGGTCGGCCTCGATCTTTTGCGGCCTGCCGAGCGCCACCGGCTGCTGTCCCAAACCGGCCAAGGTGGGCACGAGCCGGCTTTGCTGTGGCTGACGGAGGGTGGCCGCCCGATGCCACCCTCGTCATGGCAGGCCGTGTTCGTGCGCGCCAGCGCGCGCTGCCGTGCTTTCGGCATCGACCTCCATGTGTCGCCGCACATGCTCCGGCACAGCTTCGCCGTCCACATGCTGGCCATGCTGATCCGCGAGCAGATCGGCTGGGTGTTGGACAATCAGGGCGCAGGCAGCGAGCGGCATGGCCCAGCCTACCAGCGTCTGATCGGGGACCCCTTACTTAAGCTGCAACGGCTCATGGGCCACAGCAGCATCGAGAGCACGTACATCTATCTCCAGCACCTGGAGGAGAGCCGCGAGCTGGTCGAGGCGGCGGTCGAGCGCTGGAGCGCCGTCTTTTCATCTAACGGGGATGCGTTGTGAGGGGCCGCAGGGCCGTGTTCCCGGAGGTCCAGGCCGGCGCGCCCGTCGGCGCATCCGACTCGTTGCACTTGGACGAGCGCCGTTTCACGGTGCGTGTGGACGGCGACAGCGAAATCCTGGTGGACCTGACAGGCTGGGGGCGTCCTTTGCTCGCCGCAGGGATCGCGGGGCTGCTGCGCGAGAGCATCCGGCAATCTGGCCCCTCCCCTCTCGCGCGGACGGTGCGCCGGCAAGTGCAGGGCATACGACGCTTCTGGCAGTTTCTCGCAACCTCCAGCGCGGTGGTCGACGGCGTGCAAGACATCGCCGCATCCGTTCTCGACCGCTACGAGGACTGGCTCGCGCAGACCGTCGGCGGACAACGGTTCCAACGTCATCTCCTCGGGCTCCTCATCAACCTCATGCGCATCTTCGCTGATCGGCACCCTGAGGCGGTGCAGCATCCCACCATGGTCCGCCTGTCCTACATCAGCGGCAGCAGCAGTGGCCCGGTCCGTCCGCGCGACGCCTACAGCAGCGGCATTGCGGCAGCCCTGCGCGCCGCAGGGCGATCACAGGTCGAGGCCGCTGCGCGCCGGATCGTGTGCGATGCCGCTTCCCCGATCGCGCCTGAGTGGACCGCTGCCAGCACGGCGCTGCATCGCAATTACGAGTTCGCCCTGACCGAGATTGCGCGGGCAGGTCAGATCGCACCTGACCACAAGCTGTACCGGCGCTTCTACAACCTGGCGATGTATTGGAAGCGGCAAGGTCCGTTCCTGATCGGGATGCACGCGCATTTCCATCTGACGCGGATCGACCTGGTCGGCTTCGTCGTGCTGCTGTCGCTCGAAACAGGCATGGAGATCGAATGCCTTCTGGGCCTGCGCGCCGACTGCCTCAAGAACCCGTCCAAAGGCTACGTCGAGGTCGAATACCACAAGCGCCGGGCACGGAGCGCTGAGTGGAAGCATTTGCGCGTCCCCGATCGCGGCACGACCACTACCGGCGGTCTGCTTCGGCTCGCCCTCAAGCTCACGGCGCGCGCCCGTCATCACCTCGGAACAGACGCGCTTTGGGCTCACTGGTCAGGGCATCTTGGCGGCCTGACCGTGCCCAAGGAGGACGTGCCGTTGCCGGCAGCGGCGTTCGTGCAAGCGCACGGGCTCGCCGACGACAATGATCAGCCACTTCGCCTAACGCTTTCCCGCCTGCGCAAGACGCACAAGGCGGCGTGGTACATCCGGACGCATGGCCAGATGGAGCAGTTTGCCGTCGGCCACACACCCGACGTGGCGGCACGTCACTACGCCGATATCCCGGCACTACGGCACGTTCACCAGCAGGCCGTGTCGGACGCTTTCCAGGATGCCCTGGACAGCGCGCTCAAGCTGCATGTCATTCCACCCAGCGAGGAGGACGCCATGCGCAAGGCGCCCCACACGGCCGCCCTGCCCGTGGCCGCAAGCGCAGTTGTGCCGTTGCTCGATGGCGAGCAGGACGTCTGGCTCGCGAGCTGCGCCGGCTTCCACAACAGCCCATTTGGTCTGGCCGGGGAGGCCTGCCCGATCCCGTTCTGGGGCTGTCTCGAATGCTCCAATGCGGTGATCACGGCGCGCAAGCTGCCGGTCCTGCTCGCCTTCCTGGAGTTCGTGCTCTTGCAGCGCAAGGGCCTGTCGGCCGCCGACTGGAGCGCCAAGTTCGGCCGGGCCCACCGGCGCATCACCGAGCAGATCCTGCCTGCCTTCCCAGCCGCAGTCGTCGAGGACGCACGTGCTGCAGCCGCGTCGGTCCCCCTGCCCTACCTCCCGCCGGAAGCTTCGGCTGGATGAGCGCGCAACTAATCCAGTTCGGCGTCCTGCGCTCGCAGGTGCGGGGCGACAACGATGTCGTGCTCGCCGGCGCTGCCCTGCGACCCGGTACCGACCAGGCCCGCCTTTCGCGCTTTGGCGATGATCGCTGGGACATGCGGCCGGGCATCTTCCGTGACAACGTCCGTCGAAGCTTCCAGGAAATCAACTTCCTGGCGATCCCATGCCCGGTGGAGCGCTTGACAGCCAAGGAGTATCTCTACGCCTTGCTCAACGAGCGGCGCACGGATTGGCTGGCGCCGCAGCCTGTATCGTGCTGGCCCATACTGTCCGACTTGCGCCGCTTCGCTGCGTTCGTCCGCTCGCGCCTCGGCACGTTCGATGCCCCGGCGATCAAACAGGATTTGCTGGACGCCTACCTGGCCATGCTCCGTTCCGGTCCTCCAATGACCTACGAACGCATCAGCACACGCCTGGCGCCGATCATGCTGCTGCACCGCTTCGGCCCTGTTCTCACGCTTGGCGGTCTTGGCTTCGCGCCCTGGGGCGGACGCACCGCAGGGCGGGTAGCCGGCCGCAGCAGACCGAACTCCCGCGAAAACCTGACGCCGCGCATCCCCGAGCCAGTGATAGGTGCCCTGCTGCGCTGGTCGCTCAAGTATGTCGATCACTTCTCCAAAGACATCTTGGCCGCACGCGCCGAATTGGATCAGTTGAGGCGGGACCATGCGGCGCGGCATTGCCATCCCTACCCCGGCAGCGAACTGCAGCAGATGCGGGCCTGGATCGAGGCACGCCGCCGAGCGAGACGCGGCATCCCGGTCTGGTCTGTCGAGCGCCCGTGCGGCACCTACCCGCGTGTCAGTGCAAGGGGCAATAGCCGGTCCCACATGCTCAACTATGCCTTGATCAAGCTGCAGACCGGGCTCGCCGCTGCCAACCTCCAGCAGAACGAGGCCGTTTGGTGTTGCCTATGGGACGCCGTCGCCGAGCTCGGCACCGAGATTGGCGGCCTCGACACGCCGGTCAGCGACGATCCTGATCTAGGACGCCCTTGGCGCGAGCGCTTCGATCCCGCGAGCCTTGCGTGCGAGGAGAAGCACCTCCAAGCCGCCTGCTACATCGTCGTCGCCTACTTCTCGGGCATGCGGGACACCGAGCTGCAGGCGATGCAGCCGGGCTGCCTGGCGCGTTCGCGCAACGCCGATGGCCTGGTCGAGCGCATCATCGTCCGGAGCATCGCATACAAGGATCGGCCTGCACGCGGACAACCAGAGGAATGGGTCACCATCGCGCCAGCCGCGCGCGCTATCGAGGTGTGCGAACGCCTTTCCGCTCCGTTCCGCGCACGGCGAGGCTACGCGCACCTCTGGAGCAGCCTGGATCGCACCACCACACTGAGTCGCGGGTTCATGCCTGCAGGCAAACGCCTGAATGCGTTCCGCGCCCATCTCGACAAGCAGTTCGGCGACTCCGCCAACCCGGCCGTGCCCGAGGTTGCTGGCCGGCCCTGGCACCTCAGCACGCGGCAGTTCCGGCGCACTATCGCCTGGTGGATCGCCAACCGGCCGTTTGGTGTCGTGGCCGGCAAAATCCAGTACAACCACGCCTCCATCGCCATGTTCCAGGGCTACGCCGGCTCATCCGCGTCGGGCTTCCGCGCTGAGATCGAGCAGGAGCGCGCACTCGGCCAGCTGGACGACGCCGTAGCGCATTATGAACATGCTGCCCGCCGCAACCAGACCCTTGCAGGCCCAGCTGCGGGGCGCCTCGCTGCAGAGTTCCAACGCACGCGCGACGTTTTGGAGGATCTGCCTGGCCGTATCGTGGATGAGGCCCAGCTCCGCGCGATGCTGGCGCATCTCGCCCGCACCCTGCATGCGGGCTTGCTCAACGACTGCTTCTTCGATCCCGGGACGGCGCTCTGCCTCGACACAGTGCGGGATAGCAGCCCACCTGCGCCGCGGCTCTCACGATGCGCACCTGATCGTTGCCCGAACTCCTGCATTTCGATGCGGCATCTGCCAGCCTGGCAGGCCGCCATTGCCCAGACCGAGGAGCTGCTCGCACGCAAGCGCCTGCCACCGCTGCAGCGCATAGCGCTGAACCAGGAACGGGACCGCATGCGCCGGCTGATCGCACCCCTGATCAAGGCAGGACCCGGATGACAATCAGCGTCTCTGCCTTCACCGAAACCGCCTTGCGTGCAGCTATGGCGCGACTGCTGGCAGGTCAGGCTGCCACAACAGATGGCCGCCTGACCGTCACGAACCTCGCAGCAGAGGCAGGTGTCAGCCGGGCAACCGCCAACAGGGCCACCGTTCTGCTGGAGGAGTTCCAGGCCGCTGTCCGCGCGCTTCGTGGCACCGCTCCGTGCCCACCTCGAGAGGCAGGTGCGACCGAGCTGCAAGTCGCGCGCGAGGCAACCCACGTCCTGGCCCAGCAGGTCCAAGCCCTCGCGCTCTGGACGCAGGAGCAGCAGCGTCACATCGCCGCCTTGGAAGCGAAACTGGCACCTGCCGACCCACCCGCACCCAGGCGCGGTCCTGAATGACTCGGTCATCTTCGCCCAACCGACGCAACACGGGATCACGGCTCAGCCCTTGCCCGCCGCGACAGCCGCGATATCGCCGACGGGCTCACGTTGTAGCTGCGGGCCAGCTCACCAAGGGTCGCGCCGCCTGCCCGACGCTCAAGCGCCTCCGTCCGTTGCGCCAGGCTGAGCTTCGGAGGGCGGCCCATGTGCTGCCCGCGCGCCGTGGCGCGGGCACGGCCCTCGGCGGTGCGGGTGCGGATGAGGTCGCGCTCCACGTCGGCCAATCCGCCAAGGACGGCAAGCATCAAGCGGCCGGTGCTGGTGCCCGTGTCGGCCCACGGCTCGGCCAGCGAGCGGAACTGCGCCCCAGCATCTGCGATGGCCTTGACGATCGCGAACAGGTCGAAGGTGGAGCGGGCAAGGCGGTCGATCCGCGTGACCACCACGACGTCGCCAGGAGTCAGCGCCCTGAGCAGCCGCTGCAGTTCGCGCCGGTCAGAGCGCGCACCGCTCGCCTTCTCGCGATAGATCTTGGCACAGCCCTCGCTGCGGAGTTGGTCGAGCTGGGCGTCGAGTGCCTGCCCGTAGGTACTGACCCGGGCATACCCGATGACCGCTTTGGAAGGGGTAGTTTCGATCATATCTTTCGCAAGGTGTAAGCCTCTGATGCGACTGGCTCAAGCTGGACTTGCGAAAGTCTTGAGTTCCGCCGCCCAGCACGACTTGGAACCAGTTTCTCGGTTCGGCTCGGGGCCGTTTCTCCGTCCCGGCCCACATCTCTCCGTCGCGTCGCGCGCAGCGGCGGTCAAGGATGGCCGCAGGCCACCGCCAGAGGCGGCGCGCAGCGTCCTTGACGGCCGCGAGCACGGCGCGATCCTGGCTCAAGCCGGGCACCAAGCACCATCAGTCAGCCAAGGCGCATGCCACCGCCCTAGCCTGCAGCGCCATCGCCTCCAAGGAGCCGGTCATGAGATTGCCACCCCTGCCGCCCGCCACACCGCGACACCGGCAAGAGCAGCTGAAGCTTGCTGCCCGCGGCCTGCGAACCCTTGCCGTCTTCGTGCTTGTCGCCGTGCTTGCCGGACCCATGCTCAGCCCAGCCTTTGTAGCATCGCCAGGGCAGCAAATCATTGGCGTGCTGCTCGCCGCTGCGCTGTTCGGGCTCGGCCTTGTGCTGCTTGGCCACATGCCGCTTGAGGACGATCCCAGCGAACGGTCAGACGAACGCTGAACTTCTGGCTGAATCCAAGCTTCGTCGGCAGCTAATCAGGTGAAAAGCCACACGAGACAGCTTGCATGTTTAGATAAGTCAGCACGTTGAACAGGAGAGCATACCCTTCCTGTGCGCGGCCATGCACCCCCTCGCCTTGGAAGGTAAGGTGGGCCAGCATCCAGAGCGGCACGGCGATCACGGCCTCGCAGACCAGCACCAGCCAGCCGATCACGCCGGCCAGGAACATGAGCCAGGGGATCAGCGGCAGCACGAAGGCGATCACCAGCCCCGGCACCAGGATCGCCAACAGCCCGGCAAAGATCGGCGTAGCAAGGAAGCTGACCACGAAGTGGCCGACCACTGCGGTTCCCGCTCCAACAGGGTTGCCGCTCAACAAGCTGAACACGGCGGTTGCGGCTGTTCCGGTTTGCGAGTTGAGCAGACCGGCCAGGCCAAAGGCAGCAAGGGCGATGGTCGCCATGTCGTTGCCGAGCTTCATGAGCGTGCTGAACGGGTCGGTCCACATGCTGCTGGTCGGCAGCATGCCGTTGACGAACAGGGCCAGCAGGCTTTCATTCAGCCGCATGCTGCGGAACAGCTGCTCGATGGCCCCGGCACCGTCGTCGCCGGGCGTCACGCTGCTGAACAGGTCCGCGTTGCCGCCAGGCACGTCGAGGCCGTCATTGGTGCCGACATAGCTCTTCAGCTTGGTCATGAACGCCGTCGCGGATGTCATGACCGGTGCCAGGTCGCGCGAGAGCGACCGTCCAAGCCCGTCGTAGCTCGGCGGGTTCACGACCGGCGTGGCGTTGAGCAGGGAGAGCGTCTGGCCGTTCAGCCGGGCGAACTCCAGGTAGTATGCCCCTGCCTGGGTCCAGCCGAGGTCGGCTAGCTTGGTCATACCGGTGGCTAGGCCAACTCCGCCATCGCGTGCGTCGGCCGCGTTCTGCAGGGCCGTGCGGATGTCCGCCACCTTCGACTTCGCGGCCGCGGTCAGCTGAGCCGAGTAGTGGTCGGTGGCCGTCGTCAGCACGCCCTGGAGCGGGGCCAGCGCCGACGCCTTCTTGGTGGTCCAAAGCTTCTGGGCGACGGTCGCGACCTGGGGCCGGATGTCGGTGGCGATCACGTTGGTGAGAATCGTCTGTTGCGTGCCGGTCATGTCCACGTTCACGCCGGCGATGGTGGTGTTGCTCGACCTTGGCGTGCGGACCGTGACGGTCCCGCAGGTGGCCGACCCGGTCCAGTTGCCGGCGGACAGCCCGTAGGTCCAGGTCGTGTAGCCGCCAGGCGCTCCCTGGGCGCCGAGCAGGGATACGTTGCTCGACAATTGGTAGCTGCTCGGCGTCGGCACCGGCACCAGGCCGGGCTGCGCCGAAGCCGCGTTGACCAGCGCGCGGCACAGCTCGTTTTGGATCAGGTTGGCGACGATGGTCTTGGTTCCCGGGATGATCGGCTGCGCGACCAGCATGGCGTCAGGGCCGACCGCCTTGACGGCGATGGCATAGACCGACTTCGCCATGCCGGCACCCCAGAGCGCGGTCTGCACGACGAGCTTCTGTCCGGCACTGAAGCCGGAGAAGAGTGGCATCATCATCACCGCCGCGAAGCCCATGCGGACCAGGAACATGGCGCTCATGTTGCGGTCCAGCATGCGCGAGGTTTCGGCCCCACGGAAGATTTGCATGATGAGGCCATAGCAAAGCCAGGCCATGGCGATGGCTGCGACGAAGCCAGTGAGGGTGCCGACCAGGGCGCCGATGACCGTCGCGGCTGCACCGGTGGACGCGGCCCCGCCCTGGGCAGGGCTGACCGGGAAGATGCTCAGGATGACCTGTGCTGACCAGTCGGTGCCAGGATCGAGTGCTGACCAGCTCAAGTTGTAGCTGGCAGCGGGCGGAGTGCCCTGGGCAAGGGCGGGCGCCGCAAGCGCCAGCGCGAACACGGTCAGGGCTAGGCAGACGTACAAGGGACGGCGCATGGCATCCTCGCAGGGTGTGTACTCCCTGCGAGGATGCGGCAGCGTGGCGCGAACAGGACGCCCGCCGTGGGGCGTCAGCCCATCGAGGGTGACGGTCCAGAGGCGGCCCGCTCGGCGCCAGGCGCGCGGGTGTAGGCAGCCTTGACCGCATCCACCGCCCGGCGCGCCAGCTCGGCCGCCTTCTCGCCCAGTTGATTGAACAGACTCTTGCCATCCTCGCTGTGTGGCGTTTCGGACGCGCCCTTGCCGATTGCGGCGTCAAGCTTCCCGAACCGTGCCGCCACTGCGGCTGCGTTGTCGGAGAACCCAGCGGTGTTATCGACGGCAACGCGGTCCTTGCCATACTGCCCGACTGCCTGGGCCGCCCGGTCGAGCGACGCGGCCAGCCCTTTCTCCTGCGCCAAGTCGGCATTGAACCCCCGGCGCAGATCCGCATAGGCGCCACCCTCGCGCATGCCGGCGATGACACCTGCCATCCCGTCCGGGTCGGTCTTCGCAGCAGCACTGATCTTGCTCATGATGCCGGCGCCGGGTCCGTTGGCAAACGCTTGCAGGGCCTGGCTGGCAGCCTGGCCGGAGGCTTCGGCCGTTGTCATCGCTGTCTCATCCTTGCCAGCCTGCACCTGCCTCATATGGCTGGCCAGGCGTCCGGCCAAAGGAGTGAGTTGGTTGTCCCACGGAGCCGGCTCGGACGCCTCGGGGCGACGAAGGGCGCCCAGGACGGTGAAGACGGCACCAGTCTTCTGAGCTTGCTGGGCCAGATCCGTCGAACTCTGCCCCTTGGCCATGGACGTCACGACACTAGCCTGCTCTCCCTTCACTGTCAGGCCAGCTCTGCCTGTTGTCGCTTCCCGAAGCACTGAACCCTGAACAGCGGCTGTGTCCTTAGCTGCGCTACGTGCCACCCCACCCTCCTCCCGGGGAGAGGCATTTTCTGCCGGAGACAGCGTGCGCGTGCTCAATCGCATCTTATTTTCGAGCACGTCCACCTTGCTCTGGGCATCGGCCGACATCTGATCGCCAGCCTTGACGATGTCGGACGCGCCCTGGCGTATGTCCTTGACCAGGGCCTTGCCGTCGATGCTCGCCGTCATCGCGACTAACGCCTGCATGCGCTCGTTCTGCAAGCCGGGGGCAGTGGCAGCGAGCCTCGTCATCTCCTCCCGCAAGCCCGGCTGCACGCCAGCGACGGGGCCGACAAGCTTTTCCATGTCCTGCAGCAAGTAGGCAACCCGTGTGCGGTAGGTCGGGTCATCCAAGCGGCCGGGCTGGTCCGCCTTTTCCGTGACGTTCCGAACCACCGCGGCCAGGGCCGGGTCAACCCTCGACACCAGTGGTTGTGCCCGGTCCAGCTTGTCGATCAAGGCGCGCAAAGGGTCTGCAGGCAGGGCATCTGTCGGCTTGCCTGGACTTGCTTCCGTGGCACCACCGGGCCGTTCCGTAGTGACCGGCGACACTGGTGCATGCATGTGCGGTCGGCTCTGGCGGACCTCGACCGCTGCGATGTTGCTGTCTGACATGATCCCATTTCCTCCTGCGTTGCTAGTTTGCCGCCATGTTCGGGGTCGGCATCTGTACGGCTTCCCGGAAGCTCTGCTCCTCGGTCTGGGCGACCCGCGCCGCGTCCAGGGTGGCGCTGTAGAGTTCGACCCGGTACTTCTGCATGGCCAGGTAATTGCCGAGCGCGAGCTGGGTCGCGATCTCGCGCTGCACCGACGCCGGCGGCATGCTCTGCAAGGCGGCGTGCCACCCTGGGTCGCTCAAGCGCCGGTTCACCTCCAGGGTCACGGCGGTCAGCCAGGACCCTTCCGTTTGGGCCGGCAGCCCCTGTGCGGTCAGCTGCTTCTGCTGCTGCGAGGTGAGCGGCACGGACGGGGTCTGCACGGCGATGGCGTAGCTGAGCACGCTGCCGGCCAGGGACATGCGGGCGTTGTAGCTGCGCCGCCGTGCCCAGGCGTCCTGGCCGGTAAGCGAGGCGAGCTGGTCCGCGCGCAGGGCGGCCGGGACGACGGGCTGGATGAGGTTGGTCTTGAAGTCGTTGGCGGCATTCACGCCGTCCTGGCCGGGGTAGGTGCCGCTGCCGAACAGGTTGGTCGCGTGCTGGTCCGCGTTGGGCAGCGCCGCCTTGCTGCACAATCCGGCCGTGCTCTCTTCCTCCGAACAGTAGCGGCTCATGTGTAGCTTGTTGATCGCCTGCACCGCTTGTGCCTGGCCCAGGTAGGCTGGGGTGCCGGGCACTGCCTCGCCGCGGCGGTCCGCGATGTCTTGGATCGCACGGGCGACGTTGTAGGACGCGATCGAGGCTGCCACCGGGGCCTGGCCGTGGTCGGCCGCAAGGCAGAACTGGGGGTTGGCGGTGTGCTCGTCCCGGATCTGGGCGTTGCGCATGTCCCGGCTGAACCGGGCGTTGGCCATGTTGGAAGCGTCGGTGATCTGCTGCTGTGCGCCCACCTGCGCCTTGGCGTAGTTGGCGTTCTGGGTGAAGCCCTTGGTCAGGATGTCGTTGACCGAGGTTTCCATCTTGGTGACGGAGCTGACGATGCCGGTCGCCATGTTGGTGATGGTGTTCGTCACCGCGTTCTGGAGCATGGTGATCGCGCCTTGGACCAGCACGTCCACGGTTGGCAGGTCCGCCCAGGCTGGCGTCGCGTTGAACATCACCCCGCCAATGATGACGGCGGCTGTGGTCCGCAGAAGCTGTTTGCGCATGGCCGATCCTTCCTTAGTAGGCGCCCGCGTTGGGCGGCACGGTGTAGCCGGTGGGGGCAAGGCTCGACCCGTTGACGACGATGCCGCCGCCCCCGGCATAACCCAGGCCGGCACCGACCGTGCCGATGGGTGGGCCGCCACCGCCGAAGGACAGCTTGGGGCAGAAGCCGCCGCCGCCGAGACCGCCGAAGCCGAGGTCGAACCCAGTGATGGTCAGGCCGCACTGGGCGGAGCCGATCAGGTTGTTCCACTCCTGGGTGACCGCGGCGCAGATCTTGCCCTCGACCGCAGCAAGGAGGTTGGTGGGATTGAGGAAGTTGGTTATGACGTCGAGGCCGATCCCGTTGAACATGCTGTCGAGGCAGGACAGCTTGGTGACGCTGGAGGGTGGCTTGATGTTGCTGTCGTCGGCGGAAATGCGCGCTGCCGCGCCGTCTGCGGCGGCCTGGGTGATGACGGCGCAGTTGGCGCTGCTCGGCTCGGTCTGTGCCAGGGCGGGCGGCCCGAGCAGGCCGGCTGCCAGGGCCGCGAAGGCGAGGGTCTGACGCATTAGGTGGTCTCCTTGGTCAGGTTGCGGCAGGCCCGCTTGAGGGCCTGGACGCGGGTGGGGGAGAAGATGCGGCCCAGCAGGGCCTGGCGGGTTTGTGCGGCGAAGCTGGCCCGAAGCACGTGTGCCGCGTCGGAAGGCCCGGCTGCGAGAAGGCCGGTCAGGACCGCGTGCCGGTCCGGCGCTGGCAGCAAAGCGACCTGTGCCAGGACCAGGAGCGCTTCCGGCGGTTCAAGCTGCGCCAGCACCGCAACCAGGTTCTCGCGGGTGGCATCTGCGAGCAGGGCTACGGCCAGCTCGCCAGGGACATGACGCGCGGCTTCGGCCAGCGTGGCTTGCAGCTGCACCAGCGCGTCACCGTTCTCCGTCAGCCCGCTCTCTTGTCGGCCAACGTGGTTCGGCTTTTCGGCGGCGGCGCCTTCCAGGGTTCCCATCTGTGCGCTCCTTAAGTCGAAGCGCAGCCTGACCCCTTGTGGCGCGAACGGGTCCGGTCAGGTGCGGGTGATGGACACCACCCTCCAGCCTACGGACACGCGCAAGCCGAGGGGACGGACAGCCACCCGCAGCGCGTCCACCCAGGGACGCCCGCCCGACCAGTCCACGGGGGCGTCCTGCTCCACCTCCGGGCCGAACGTGACCTTGATCCCGGCCGGCACGATCTGCCGCGTTGCGAACGCAAGCGGCACCCGCCTGCCGAAGCCGAGCGCGGCGGGAACCAACGGCATCGCCGCGATGTGGGGTCGTCGAACGTTGGCGGTGGTGGAAGCTGTCCTGTCGGGGTTGAGCGTGATTGGCTGAGTGCCAGCCTGAGCGACGGAACCTGCGTCCAAACGGATTGGGGCAATCTGAAACTCTGCCTGGGCTGGGACCGCCAGCAGCACCAATGGCCCGAGCAGGGCAGCCGTTGCGGTAAGCTTCATGAGAACCTCCTTGCATGGCGGACCGCTACCGCGCGGAGGCGCGAACGGATCATTGTCGTACTCGTCCGAGCCGGACATAAGCCGTAACAGACGAAGCAGGGGTGTCCCGTTGCAGCCTCGTGCCGCTTCAGGAGCATCCGTTCAATTCCGGCGGCTGTGCCGTGATTTTGGTCAGTTTGGGAGAAGCATGCATGGCGAGGCGGATAAAGGATGATGAGAACACTCCGCGCGAACGGGACGAGTTTCTTGATGCCCTGGGAGCGCGCGTCAAAGCCGCTCGTCTGAGCAGGAACCTGACGCAACGGGAACTGGCCGCCAAGCTCGGTGCCGGTCCGTCCTGGGTACACTTGCTGGAGGACGGCCAGCAGAACGCCCAGATTCAAAGCTTACGACGGATGGCTGAGGTGCTCGGTGTTCCCCTCCAAAGCCTTATTCCGCCTTACCCAGCTCTGCAGGGGAGTGAGGCATTGAAAGACGGTGATGAATCGGCGGCCAGTGCTCTTGCCGAGGCAAGCAGCGCTATCAGCACTTTGAACGCCACTGTGGGAACCCTGAACAACCTTGTTGGCCACCTCCATCGCATTAACGCTGTCCAGACCAGGCGCTAGTGGGAGCTTCCGACACACGCGGCATGGATATTTCTTTCACCCAGAGCATCTAGAATTCTCTTACGAACAGTTTTGTTATTGCATGAAGCAACAGATGTTGGCTAAAGACACAACATAGTTGTGTGAGCGTCTGGATGTCCGAGCTGTCCACATCATCCGGGAGGTGCCTGAGCTACCATCCTCCGGATGATGGCTCGGCCACCCCGGCACCTGGCCCGGCCTCGGCGATCGCGCGGTGCGTCCTCGCCGGCATGGTCGCAAAAGGCCACGGCATCGAGCTGCTCTGCCTGTATCTCGGCCTGGCGCGGACGGCGCTGCTCGACCTCGTGGTCCAACTCGACTTGCCCACCCCGCATGACCGGCCCTTGCGCAAGCCGGGCGGACGCAACCCTTGGCCCTTCAGCGACACGGCGCTGTTCATCGTGCTGTGGATGGCAGGTTGGCGGGCGGAAAGCCTGGGGCTGCGGTTCGGGCGGTCGCGGGGCAGCATTTGGGCCAAGGCCCGCCAGCTCGGTCTGCCCGGCCGCGACCGCAAGCTGCTGTTCAGCCCGCCCGCGTCCGACCTGGCCGGTGCCGCCTCAATCCATCAGAAGCCTGGTCAGTTCGCCGCCGCGCGTCCCGCACGGAGCAAAGCGCCTCGCGCGCCAGCTGACGCGCCTGTGCCCGCCCCGGCAGGGGACGCGGCAGACGAAGCCACGCCGGCGCCGGCTCAAGCCGAGGCGCCAGTCTCGACGGCGACGCAGCTCGCCCTGAGCCTGCCCAAGGGCGATACGGCGCTCGACCTGATCGACATCGCCCACGCTGGGCTTGACCTGTTCCGGCCAACCCCAGTGGGCATCCCTCCCGTCCGCCGCCCGAAGCGCCGGGAAGTCGAGTGGACCCGGGAGCGTGACATCGAGCTGGCGCAGCGCTGGTGGGCACGCCAGCACTACAAGGCAATCGCCCGCGACATGGGTTTATCCCCATCGTGCGTCCAAAGCAGGCGGTTTCGGGTCGGCCTTCCGAGCTTCAACGACCTGCCGGACCTGTTCATCCTCCGGCCCCAGGAACTGGTGGACCACTTTGACCCGAGCGTCGTGGCCGTGCACACCGCCGCGGCAGGCTACGTCGAACGCCGGTGCAACAGATACGCCCAGGAAGGCAAGCAGTTCTGGTTCTGGAGCAAGGGTAACGACGGCCAGTTTACCAGTTCCGAATGGCACCGCCTTGATGATCGCAAGCGCAAGCGTCAGCCCGCCAAACGGGTGCGCCCTGCCCCGCCCACGTTGACCTTCGCCATGCATCCGTTCTGACGGCGCACGAGTGCCGTCCCATTCGCGCCGGAGTGCTTGAAGATCCCCCACGTAACGCAAGAGGCGCAGCATGCAGAACCAGCCCGCCGCCGTGTCACGGCGGCTCAGCGACCCGGGCTTCCAGGCAAGCCTGGTCAACAAGTGCATCGGGCTGGCGATCTGCATGGCCGTGTCGCTCGGCGTGTCGCTGGCCCACGATGCCTACGTCTGGATGAACCCGCCACCGCCGACATTCTTCCGCGTCGACGGGCACACGCCGCCGCAGCCGCTGGTGCCACTGAGCAGCCCGATCGTGGACGACACCGAGCTGCTCAATTGGACCGTGAAAGCAGTCCTCGCCCCTTACTCGGTCAACTACCACGACTACCCGGAGCAGCTGAACACCGCCGGGCGGCGCTTCACCCCGAACGGCTGGAACACCTTCGCCGACGAGTTCAAGCGCACCGGCAACCTGGACGCCATGAAGCGCGCCCGGCTGCTCTGCTACGCCCAGGCGCAGCGGGCAGCGCTGATCCGCGAAACTAAGGTCGTCAACGGCCGGCTCGCCTACGACGTGCAGTTCCCCATCGTGCAAACCTGCCAGAACACCCAGCAGGAAGCCACCACGCGGCTGATGGTAACCGTCCTCGTGGTCCGCACGGACATCCAGAGCCACCCGGACGGCCTCGCCATCGAGCAGCTCGTCGCCGACCAGATGTAGCCCCAGCCACAGGAGCCACCGTGTCCCGCCATGCCCTCCTCACCCTTGCCTGCCTGGCCGCACCCGCGCTCGCCTGGGCGCAAGGGCCGGCGCAGCTCAACGATCCCGCGGTCGCCAATCCGCCGCCGGACGCGGCGCAGCGCGCGGTGCGCGACGCCATCCCGATCACGCCCGAGATGATCCGCGAGCTGGCCCGGCGCCTGGGCGAGAACCAGCGTGCGCAGGAGGAGAGCGTGGCGCAGATCGCATCGCCTGTGAGCCGGGCGGTCAAGGTGACCTACGCGCCGGGCCAGGCTACCAGCATCGTGCAGACCGTGAAGGGCTACCCGAGCCAGCTCGCGTTTTTCGACGCCACCGGCCAGCCCTGGCCGATCGTATGGGACACCAACTCCAACTCGGCCAGCGGCGGAGGCGGCAGCACTGGCAACTGCAACACGTCAGGCGGCGGAGGTGGCCCTGCCGTGGAGGCGGTCGGCTTCCACGTCTGCGTTCCCGTGAAGGGCAGCAACGTGCTTCAGGTGACGCCCATGTCGCTGTCGCCGCGCGGTGGGCTGCTGGTCAGCCTGCAGGGTGCCCCCAAGGCGCTCACCTTCCTGGTGGTGGCCGGGCGCGAGCGCTACGACGCCGACCTGAGCGTGCTGGTGGACCGACGCGGCCCGAACGCCCGGGTGCAGATCGACACCAGGCCCGGCGCGCCCATCACGGGCGCGGCCTATCTCACGTCCATGCTGGCAGGCGTGGCGCCTGCGGAGGCGAGGCCCCTGCAGGTCGAGGGCGTGCCACCTGACGAGGTGCGGGCCTGGCGCATGGGCGGGGAGACCTACCTGCGCACCCGCCATACGCTGATGTCGCCGCCCTGGAGCGCCACGGAAAGCGGCGAGGGTGACGTGCGGATCTACGCGCTGCCGTCCACGCCCATCGTGCTGCTGTCCGTCAACGGCCGCACCGTTTCAGCCTCGCTCAAGGACTGATGCCATGTCGATCCCCCTCCCCCGCTTGCCGTTCGCGCCACTTGCCCTTCGCGGCCGCTTTAACGGGGCCGCGTCCGCAGGCCCACGCCGCATCGCGGCCATCGCTGGCTGCGGCTTCGGCGTCGCGGCCCTGCTGGCCGGCGCGACCTTCCTGCACGGCGACACCCCCACGGCGTCACGATCCGGGCGCCTGCCCACGGTGAACCCGCTGCCAGGCGGGTTGAACAGCAACCCGCAGCAGGACACGCTGGCGGTGCGCAGCAGCAACGAAGCCGCGGCCGAGCACAAGGCGGCAGGCCAGTCCTTCACGCCGCCGATCGCAGCAAGCCAGCTTTATCAGCAGGCCAATGCCCGTCCGCTGCTCACATCACCGCCCCGCCCGGACCCAGTGCCAGCCGTGCCGCCCGAGCCGCCCGCGGCCAAGGTGCAGGCCACCTTCGCGCCCGCACCGGCCCCGCCCGCTCCTGCCGCACGGGTGATCCAGGCGCAGGCCGGCGGCCGCGCGGACCCGGAGGACGCGCGCTACAAGGCGGCGATCGACAAGATGATGGGCGGCTGGGGCACCCGGATGCCGCGCACCGACGTCATCCTGCCGCCAGAGGCGGAACAAGCGCAGACGGCCGATCCTGCCCGCGGCGCCTCCGGCCGCGTCCTGGGGGAGCAAGCCGCCGCGGCGTCGCCCGTTGCGGCGCGTTCGGGCCGTCAGCAGCGCGTCTTGGTCCCGGCAGGGCGCGGCATCTACGCCCACACCATCCTGGCCGCCAGCTCTGACACGGCCAGCCCCGTGGTGCTGCAGGCCGACAGCGGCCCGATCGCCGGCGACCGGATGACTGGCAGTTTCTCGCGCGAGGAGGAGCGTCTAGTGATCCGGGTCAACCGCGTCATCCACAACGGCCAGGAGATCAGCGTCGAGGGCATCGTCGTCGCCCCGGGCACGATGGAGACCGGCGTCGCGTCCAGCGTGGACCAGCACTACGGCAGCCGCTTCATCCTGCCTGCCGCCGCATCCTTCGTCGCAGGGCTGGGCCAAGCCTTTGCCCTGAGCAACTCGGCGATCACCACGAGCCCGTTCGGGGGCGCGACGGCGCTGCAGCGGCTCAACCTCGGCCAGCAGTTCGGCGTCGGTGCCGGCGTCGCCGCCGCACGGGTCGGCCAGGCGCTGGACGCCGCGGCGCCCAAGGGTCCGACCGTCAAGGTGGACGTGAACAGTTCAGTCGGCGTCATGTTCATGAGCAACGTCGTCGCGGAGTAGCCGCACAACACGCAAAGCGAACGTACACCTCGGGGCCGTTCGCGCCGCCTGCGGCGATCCTGTGTGCAGGCAACCCGCACAGGAGCGTCCCCGATGGACACCAACGTCACCAGCCTCCCGTCCGAGCCGGACGTGGACGCGGCGGCCCACCCCCGGGCGAGCCTGCCCGGGGAGACAGTCCACCAAGCGCATCCGCAGTTGGATGCCGACCGCACGAGCCATCCCGACACACCTGCCGCGCCGCGGTCCCGCCGCCGCGGCCGTTCAGTGCTGCTGGCCGGGGTGGCGCTGTTGTCCCTGGCCGCGGCTGGCGGCGCCTTCCTGCTCTCGCCCTACAACACCTTGGTGCCCGTGGACGCGGCCCGGCTGGGCATGCAGGCCCGGCAGCTTGCCGCCTCTGCCGGTGTCCCGATCCCGCCGGTCGTGGCGCCAGCAGCTAAGCTGGCCACCGCGACGCGACGCGAGGTCACGCCGCCGGTGCGGGAGGAGGCCCGTTCGTCCACTCCGGGGGAGCAGGCAGCCGAGATCAAGAGCCTGCACCAGGGCACCGGCCTACGAGACCTGGACCTCGTGCCTGGCGAGGGGCGTCCGGATGCGGCGCGGGTGCAATCGCCGGCAAGGTTCGACGCACCTGCCGTTCCCTCTGCGAACGTGCCTTCCAGGGGAGGCGCACAATCCACCCGGCCTGCCCCGGCGCCAGCAACGGTGACACCGGCCTCCCCCAGCCCGGAAGCCGCACCTCCGCTGGAGGTCGGGCTCGCGTCGCAAGTTCCGGCAACTGCTCCTTCGGCTGCCCCGGCCGGCAACCCGGCGCAGGCGTCGGCCGAGCCGGTCAGCCCCGCGTCCGCACCGGCTGACCGCGTGTCGCCGGTTGTCGTCGCGGCAAGGATACCAAACGATGCAGTGGACGTTGCCATCGCGTTGCGGCCCGGCCCCCTGGCCCGCGGTGACCAGATCGACGTGCTGCACGCGGTCGCGCAGCTCGGCATCATCATGCGCGACCTGCGCGCCCAGAACGCCGCGCTACGTGCCAGTGTCCAGGCCAGCACGGAAAAGCTGGACGGCGCCGTTGCCGACTTCGAGCGCCGCCTCGCGCTCGCCGAGGCCCGCGGCGCGCTCAACGCGGCGATGGGTGCCGACCCCGGAGCCGCCCCGGCCTCATCTGCACCCGCCACGACGGTGCCAGCACCGCGCACGGTTCACCTTTCAGGAAGTGCGACGACGCAGCCCGCCGGCGCCCAGGCCCAGGCAGGCGCGGGCACCGCACCTGCGTCCGGCCTGCGCCGCTACAAGGTGCAGGCGGCGTCACCGGGCCTGGCGATGCTGTCCGAGCTGGACCGCAGCGGCGGCGAAGGGTCGCAGCTGCAAGTGGGCGTCGGCGACCAGGTGCCCGGCTACGGCAAGGTGACGGCCATCCAGCAGCGCGGCCCGACGTGGCTGGTGCAAACCGACCGCGGCGCCATCCAGTAGCAGGGGACGGTAATGCAGGGCCTCGTCAACTTCGCCAGCCAGATCGGGCTCGCCTTCGCGATCCTGTTCCAGCCCCTCTGCTACCTGGGCGCCCTTTCCTTGTTCCTGCACGCCGGCTGGGGTTTTTGGCGCCAGGCCCAGCCGGACAACCCCTACCGCGGCCGGCCCTGGGTGCCGCTGGTGTCGCTGATCGTCTGCGGCATGCTTGCCAGCTTCCACACCATCCTGACCAAGGCCAACGTCAGCGCCGGTTCCACGGTGATCGTCGGCAAGACCGACCTGGCGAGCTACACGTCGACCGCGCCCAACGCCGCGACCGTGCTGGGCGCCGATCCCGGCGCCACCATCGTCAACGTCGTCGGGCTGTTCCAGCTGTTCTTCCAGGCGTTCGGTGCGCTGGCCTGCCTGTTCGCCGTGTTCGCCTGGCACGCCAGCGTCACCCAGCGCGGCAACCGCAGCCGCGTCGGCTGCGGCGTGCAGTTCGTCTTCGGCGTCATGCTCATCAACGTCATGACGGTCGCGCAGTGGATCGTCACGACCTTCACGGCCTGAGCGCGTCTCGGCGATCGCCAGCTCCGTTCGCGCCATCGGGGACGATGCTCCGCGGCGAGGGGATCATCCCTCGGTCAACCACCACGGAGCCCACCTGTGAACCTCACCCTCCTGAACCAGTCCCAGCCGGTGCGGGCGCTGCCCCGCCGCCTGCGGCACGCCGCCAGCAGCGCCTTCGCCACCGCCAGCATGGTGGTGCTGTCCACCGCCGCCTTCGCGCAGGGCACCACGCCCACGTCGCCCACCGGCGGCATCGGCGAGCAGCTAAACCTGCTGTCCGGCGAAGCCATCAACTCCGGCGGCACCGCCGGTGGCATGGCGATGTATGGCGCCGCACTCATCACCTTCATCGCTGGCGTTTGGGCGATCTGGAAGAGCCGCCAGCCGCAGAACCGCGAGGGCGGCCACATGGCCATGGGCGTCGCCGGCCTGGTGCTGTGCGGCCTGTTCGCCACCGGCGGCACCTGGATCAACAAGGCGGCCGTCTCCGCCAGCGGCGGCGCGGCGACGGCGAACGGCACCACCCAGGTCGTGCAGTTCAAGTAGCCCGCCATGCTCCTGCTGCCCCTTGCCCTGTCCGCGCACGCCTCTGGTTGGAGTCCCCTTGGCGCGCCGGACGAGACCTCGGGGCAGCATCCTGGCTTGGACGCCTCCTGCCGGTTCTGCGGCTTCGACGCCGCGGGCTGGCAGGAGGCATTCCATCTCGACGGTGACCACGCCAACACCGCGCCGGCCAACGTCGCCGCGGCCTGCCCCTTGTGCCACCTATGCCAGCACATGGACCGGCCCACGATCGCCGGCGAGGCGGTGCTGATCTGGCTGCCGGAGGTGAGCCAGGGCGCCGTGATCGCCCTGGCCCGGCGCATCCACCTCGTCCTGCATGCCCATAGCGAGCCGCCGCACATGGAGCGTGGCCGGCCAGTCCGCAACGACCCCCCGCTGGCCGCGGCGTGGGCCGCCCAGCTCGCGTTGCGGGAGCGCGCCAAGCCGGCGGAGCGCCGCCTGGGCACCTCGTCGCCGCTCGATTTTGCCGCCGCCCTGCTCGGCTTGTCGCCCGCGGCCCGCAAGCGTGGCGCGACGCTGCTGCAAGGATTGCGCCTGCTGCCGCTGGGCCGGCTCTACCGGGACCGCACGGACGTCTACCCCGACGTGCTGGACGCCTGGGCAGCCGCCGCACCGGTTCCTGCTTGTCAGCCGGGCATCTCAGCCTCCGTCCCCGTGAAAGGAACCACCGGATGATCGGCGCCATCGCCAAGGCCCTCGCGGGCCTGTCCCTGTCCCTCCGCCAGCCCATCTCGTCGTTCAACGACATCGAAACCAGCCACGGCGACGCACTGGTGTCCAAGCACGGCGACTACGTGAGCTGGGTTCGCATCGACGGCACGCGCCGGGCGCTGGACGGCGTGGACGTGGACCGCGTCGCCACAGCCCTGCGCGTGGACCTGTCCGGCACGCTGGACGTGCGCGGCCATGCCCTGTGCGGCTTCTACATCTCCGACCCGGACGCCGCGGCCGGCGAGATCGACCGCGTGAACCTGGACGCCTGCCGCGAGGTGGCCCGCCAACAGGGCCTGGACATGCACGACATCCTGGCCGAGCGCGCGGCGTTGTGGCCGCGCAAGATGCGCTGGGAGCGGGTCTACCTCGTGCTGTGGACACGCAAGGCCGTGCTGACCAAGGAGGAGCGGCGCCAGGTCTGCGACGAGCAGGAGGCGATGGCCCGCGAGGTGCCCCAGGTCGGCGACTGCCAGCGCTTCTACCTCCGCAGCGAGATCATGGCCGCCCGGCACGACGCCTTCGTCAGCCGCGTCACCCGGGCGCTGCGCAACAACGACGTCGCGACCACCTTGGTCGCCGCGCACGCCGCGCTGAAGCTCGCGCGCGAGGTGCTCTACCGCGAAACCGCCGGCTCCGCCTGGAAGGCGACCCTGCCGGGAGACAAGGTGATGCCGCGTGCGCCGGAAGACGGGGAGGCCGCGACCACGGCGCACCTGCTCTGGCCCGGCATCAGCAGGCAGATGTTCCACCTCGATGCCGAGGTCACCGGCGCCAACCAGGTCGCCATCGGCGGCTACGAGTATGCCCACGTAGACATGGACCTCGGCCCGGAGGACCCGCGCAGCTTCATCGAGCTGTCCAAGGCGCTGGCCGACGACCGCATTCCCTGGCGGGGCATGATGGTGCTGGAAGGGGGCGGCAAATCCGGCATGGCGGTCAAGGAGGGCGCAGCCGCGTTGCTGGGCATCTTCCCGCAGAACGCCGACCTGCGCCGGGCCTTTGCCGAACTGGCGGCGGCGCGCGCCGAGCACAACCACATCTCGGTCAAGCTGCGCGCCTCGTTCGCGACCTGGGCGCCGGCCGGCGAAACCCGCTTGCTGCGCCGCCGCGCCTCCCTGCTGGCGCAGCGCCTGGAAGGCTGGGGCGGCTGCAAGGCGAGCACCATCGCCGGCGACGCGCTTGAAGGCGTGATGAGCAGCGTGCCGGGGCTGTCGCTCACCTCGACCGGCAACCCGGCCATGGCCCTGCTCGGCAGCGCCCTGGCCATGCTGCCGTGGAACCGCACGGCCTCGCCTTGGGAGCACGGGTCGGTGCTGTTTCGCAAGCCCGACGGCGGGCTGTGGCCCTACGATCCGTCGGGAGGGTCCAAGCGCCCGCAGGTGTGCGACATCTTCGTGGCGCCGCCGCGCTCAGGCAAGTCGGTGCTGGCCAACACCATCAACCTCGGCCTGTGCCTCAGCCCGGCGTCGCTCGGGGCGAACGGCGCCAAGCTGCCCTTGATCGGCAAGCTGGACATCGGCCCAACTGCCCTGGGCTTCGTGCGCCTGGTGCAGGAGGCGCTGGGTCCGGAGCGCCGGCATGAGGCCATCCACGTCACCATGCAACTCGCCGCGGGCTACGAGGTCAACATCTTCGACCTGCAGGTGGGCTGCGATTACCCGCTGCCGCTGGAGCAGGCGTTCCAGACCAACTTCCTGGCCCTGGGCACCTTGCCGCCGGACGGCACCACGCCGTTCGAGGGCATGTCGCAGCTGATCCCCTTGGTGATCGAGGAAGCCTACCGGCTTTGCAGCGACTCCGACGTGCCGGGGCAGTCGCCCAAGCGCTACCGCCGCGGCGTCGAGCCGGCGGTGGACCTGGCCGTTGCGGCGCACGTCATCGAGCTGCACGGCGAGGACCCGTGGTGGCGCGACGTGGTGACGGCGCTGTGCCAGGCCGGCGAATGGCGGCTGGCGGAGGTGGCGCAGCGCCACGCCGTGCCGATCCTGGAGGACCTGATCCAGGCGGTGCGGACCGACCAGGTGCAGGACGCCTTTGCGGAACTCAAGATCAACGTCACCAGCGAGCGGGTCACGACGACCTTCACGCGCTACGTCACCGACCTCATCAAGCGCTACCCGACGCTGAACCGGCCGACCAGGCTGGACTTCGGCCCGGCGCGGGTCATCGTCATGGACATGGCCGCCGTGGCGCCCACCGGGTCGGCACAGAGCAACCGGCAGACCGAGATGATGTACCTGCTCGGACGGCACATCCTGGCGCGCAACTTCTTCCTGCATCCCGAGTATGCGGGGTACGTGCCGGAGGCGGTACGGCCGTATCACCTGACGCGGTTCCAGGAGATCAAGGAAACCGTCAAGCGCCTGGACTACGACGAGTGGCACCGCACCAAGGGCAGCCCGCAGGTGCAGGCGCAGGCCGAGCTGGACCTGCGGGAAGGGCCGAAGCACAACACCCAGCTGGGCTTTGCCAGCCAGGAGCTGGACGACATGAGCCCGAAGATCGTCGGCCAGAGTACCGGCCGGTTCATCCTCAAGGCCGGCGACGAGGCCGAAGCGGAGAAGATCATCAAGCGCTTCAACCTGTCCGACGCAGGTGCGGCGACGGTGCGGCACCAACTGGGCGGCCCCGGGCCGGAAGGCGCGCCGTTTCTGGCCATCCTGCAGGCCAACGACCAGCGCTGGGAGCAGAAGCTGGTGAACCAGCTTGGGCCTGTGGAGCTGTGGGCGCTCAGCACCACGCCGGACGACACCGCGCTGCGCGAGCGCATCTACGGCCGGGTAGGGTTCAGCGAGGGGCTACGGCGGCTGGCCCGCGTGTTCCCGGCCGGTTCGGCGCAGAAGGAGGTCGAGCGGCGCAAGGGGGAGCGCATGCGCCGGGGCGAGCAGGACAGCCGGGCCGCGGCCGGGGTCGTGGACGAGTTGGCGCGTGAGCTGGTGGACGGCGTGGGCCTGGGCATCGTGCTGCGGCCCCAAAGCGAGGACCGCCTGGGGCCGGTTGCGATGGCGGCGGAATAGGGTTGCGCGACGTCCTTGCCGGATGCATGAGGATTCCGGACCATTTGGGACAGTGTGGGCAGGCATGGAAAACTTGGTCAAAGCCTTGGCGGCTCCAGCGCACCTCAAGTCTCGCCAGTACGCTGAGAAGGTGGCTGTCTATCTCCACACGAAAACGGTGATCGGAACGGATGGCGTTCTGCGGCACGCCAACAACCGTGTTCCCATCAGCGGCAACTGGTTGTCACTTGCCCTCCACTTCGGGATGCCGGTCAATCGCAACGCCACGAACGCGGCAGCACGGGAAGACCAGTCGAATACGCAGCACTTTCCATTTGAAAGCACGGAGGTACTTGCAGCTTATCTCCTTCAGCACCTCGATCTGGAAAAGGCCGTGCTGTCCAGGGTCAAGGACTGGATGGCCGCACGATCCAGCGCCCCGTCGTTCCAAAAGTTCGATGGACGCGACCAGAAGGGCCGCTACTGGGGCGTTCTTCTATCGGCCTCGTTGGATCACCCTCCCATCCTTGAGTTGAAGAGGAACGAGTGGGAAGCAGTCCCCCCGGGGTATCTCGAAGACGAGTAAGAGGACATCTCCTAGATCCTCGCGGGCCAGGGCAGGAGGCGGCTGACCGCCTACCGCCGATCCCATCCAGGGCCAAGCGCCGTTCGCGCCGACACGCCGTAGCCTCCGTCACGACCGATGGAGAAACGCCGTGGAACACAGAATCCCCTTGCCCCCGACTGCCTCCCTGCTCGCGGTGCTGCTCGTTGTCGGCTGCGCCACCCCGAACATCGGCACCGACGTGGCCGTGACGGGGATGCCGAACACGGAGCTGGCGCTGCGCGACAGCATGCGCGTGGTCGATGCCGAGATGGGCGAGCTCGGGGTTTTGGGAACGGGGCCTCGCATCGCCGGTCCGGTCGTGCCGGATGAGCTGCAGCGGGTCGTCGCCTTCAGCTACACCGGCACCCTGGAGGACGGCGTGCGCCAGCTCGCTGGCAACGTCGGCTACACGGTCGCCGTCTCGCCCCCGCCTTCCGGCCAAGGTCCGGCCAGGGTCGCGGTAGTCACCGGCGCCGTCCCCATCATCCAGGCGTTCCAGGCGCTGGGCGAGGCTGCGGGCACCCGGGTGATGGTCACGGTCGATCCGGCTCGCCGCCAGGTGGACATAACCTACCGTGCGTAGCGCCAGGAGCAGAGCGATGCTTGACACCCGTTATCCCCGGCCGTCCCTGCACGTGCGCCTTGCGGCAGCCACCATCCTCGCCTGTGGCGCCCTGTCCTTCCCGGGCCATGCCGCTGGCACGCTGGCCGATGTGCCCTTCCCGCCTGTCCCGTCACCTGCGCAGTATGACCAGGCCGCCCGTGCGCTGGGCAACCCGCTGAACCAGCCCGTCACGGGCGCGCTGGAGCTGCCCGCCATCGTCGGCGGCGAGCGCCCGCCGTCGCTGGAAGCGCTGCAGGCCGCACGGCCCGGCGACACGCCGGAAAGCGGCTTGGAGGCGGGCCGGGCCGAGGCGCTGCGGCAGTCCGGGGCGG
>CAXTDP010000003.1:0-36268 GCA_964242295.1 uncultured Acetobacteraceae bacterium
CCGCGGCGATGGCGCGCGTCACGCCGACGCCTGCCCCGGAGGTGGACAGGATCGGCGTCACGACCGGCCGGTGCCCGGCACCCATGGCGGCAGCGACGGAGTTGCGGGCCTCGGCGAGGTTCAGCCGCTGCTCGAAGTCGGTGGTTCTGCCCTGCACCGTCTCGGTCAGCATCGCCACCTGGGAACGCAGCGCGGCATTCTCATCGCGCATGTCGCGCACAAGGGCACCCATCTGCGTCACCAGAGCGAGCACGTCCACCTGCGCCTGCGGCATCATGGGCGCGGGCCTGAGCGTCGCTGCGACATCCGCCGCATCCGGCGGGTTGGAGGCAGGCGCAGGCAGGGTGGGCACCGCGCTGCTTGGCGCAGTCGCCGGTGTTGACGTTGGTGCAGCCTCAGCCGACACCGCGGGACGGACCGGGGCCGGAGGTGCCACGGCAGCTTCGGCCGAAGGCGGGGGAGGAAGCGCTGCAGCACTTGGTGCTTCTGGGACCGCAGGCGGAGGCAGCGCAAAGGGGGCGGCCTGCTGCCCCCCTGCGCGCAGGCTCAGGATTTCTGCGGCATCGCCCTGCACCGACGGCACGGGCGCCCGTCGTACTGGGGGGCGTGGCTCAATCCGGGGCGGGGCGGGCACCGGCCGCGCCGACACGACATCACCCGGCGATGCCTGGTCCGCCTGGTTCGCTGCCAGCACCTGGGATGGACGGACAGGTGCCGGGACGACCGTGCTGTTGGAGGCCATGCTGTCAGAGGCAGCAGAAGAGGGCGCCCTCGCCGTCCAGGCGTAGTAGCCGCCACCTGTGGCGAGCATGCCCAACGCCAGTGCGGCAGCGGTGCCGAGCAGCGCGTTGCGGGAGGAACGCTGTCTCGTTGCAGCAGGGGCGGCTTCCGGCGTTGCCGAGGTGTCCAGGTCGCCGTCGTCCTCGCCAGGCATGGTCAGCTCCGTGCCGGGCACCATCTGCGGTGAGGTGGTGGCCATCGCAGGGGCGTGCTGCTCCACGCGCTCGACGTGGGCTTGGTCGGAACGGGGGGTGTGGTCCTCTGAGTGGGGCGGGTGCAGTGCTGCGCCAGCAGCAAGGCGAGCATCCTCCTCGTGAGTGTCAAAATTCTGGTTCTGGTCCTGGCCCTGATTGTGGGAGGGATGGACGTCAGGCGGCAGCATGTCCGAGCCTGACAGGATGTGAGAGTCCATGGATCACCTGCGCATGTTGACGCAGGCAGTGTCGCCGGGGCCGATGCGAACGGCACCAGCCCCGTTGCGGCTTATTCCGGCTCCTCCACCGTGGCCAGGAACACCACGCCAACCGGCGTGTTGGCGTCCAGATAGACGGTCGCCTTCTTGGGCGCGGACTGCTGCAGCGTTTGGCCGATCTGCGCGCCGCTGACGCCCGCTGCCACGCCGAGCTGCTGGCCGAGGTTGAGGCGCGTGAAGCCGGTCGCACCGCCGAACGGGCTGAGCACCGAGGTAGTGTTGGACTGCGCCAGCGCCTGGCCCAGCCCGGCCACGAACGCCGCAGCGGCCGGCAGGGCGAAGCGCTCCAGGTAGTGCTGCTCGACGCGGGACGCCACCGTGTTTTCCATGGTGTCCGGCGTAACCACGATGGCCTGGATCGGGATGTCGCGGCCGTTGTGGGTCAGGCTGTTGAGCATGACGACCAGGCGGTCGCCCTTCTGCTCGAAGGCGCCGCGCATGCGGTCGCCGGCGATCGGGCCGGACCCCGCCTCGACGATCACCGGGCCGCCGCCATCCGAACTCACCGCCAGCTTGTTGATGGCATACACGCCGCGGTCGGCCGGCATCAACACGCGTCCTGCGCGCCGTGATGCGGACGAGGTGGAGGATGTCCCGGTGTTCGAGACGTTGCGCACCCGCGCGAGGCCGTCCGGCCCGTTCTCCGGTTGCCCGCCTCGGTCGGTCTGGCTGCCGCGCTCCGCCGCTTCTTCCTTCTTCTCCCAGTTCTTGGTTTCGGCTGGCTTGCCGTTCAGGCGGGCAAACAACGCCTTCATGGCGGCGTCATAGGCCGCCACCTGTTGCTCATCGACCTTGGGCTGCGGGTTGGTATCCGACACGCGCTGCACGGAACCCGGTGCGGGCGTGTTCGTCACCAACGGCGCGAAGGGGTTGGCCTGCATGGTCACGGCCGGGGGTGGGGTCGGCCTGCTGCGCGGCACCGGCGCCGGGATGACCGGATCGGCGACGATGATACGTGGCGTCGGCTCCGGCGGCGTGCTGCCCGCCAGCGGCGCCACGTAGGACCGGCCCGCCGCCTCCGCCTCCCGGCCATGCTCCTGGGCCTGTTCGCGCGCCAGCTGGTTGAAGTAGGGCGAGCCGTTCGGACCGCCCGGCAGCGGGTCGGCGTTCGGCACCTTGGCCGCCTTGCTGACCGGCATGGTTGAGGTGCTGACCAGGGCGAAGCTGGCCACCGTCACGAGGACGAGGCTGGCTGCGGTGCCCATGATCGCCAGCCGGCGCGGGCCGTTGCCAGCCTGGCCGCTGAACACGCGGTAAGGGGTGAACTTCAACGACATGGATCACTGCTCCGTCAGGCGTGCGGAAACCGAGCGGCCATTGGCTGACAACAGGACGACCGGCGTGGCGGGCAGGGCGTAGATCGACACGCCGGCCGGGCCAGCCTCCGACGCCACCCACTCCGGCGAGATCACCGTGTAGCGGGTGCGCAGATAAACCCGCCCGCCCATGCTCCAGGCCCGCACCTCATCCGGCGACACGCCCTTGACGGTCAGCGGCACCGCCTCGGCTGGCGGCGTGCCGTCCAGCATCGCCGTCAGGTAGGCGGCACCGGTCTCAGGCGTGTTCGGCCGGGTGATGATCTGCACCTTGGCGTTCGGCCCGCGGTCGGCGACGCGGGCGTCCACGCGGGCGTCGTAGCGCTCCCGGCCGGCGATCACCATGAAGGTCAGGGGCACCGGGGCGCCCTTGAGGTAGACCAGCAATCCCCCGCGGGGAGCGGGCGACCGGGGGATGATCTGCATGACGTTGCTGCCCTTCTCGGGCACGCTGACGTCGAAGCCGCTGTTGTCCACGTTGGGGTTGCTGTTGACGTCCCAGATGATGGGCCAGGGCTGGCCGGTGCTGTCCATGAAGGCGATGGCGGTGGGGAAGCCCTGCACCGCCTGCAGGATCGGGGTGGCGCCACCCGGGCCGAGCGGGATGTTGACCGAGCGCGTCACCGGCAGGGCGATGCTGCCCTGCATCGCCCGTTCCTCGGCTTCGCGGACTTGGCCGTGGGCGCGGGCCAGGTCGTCGATCATCTCGGGCGTCAGCGGCAGGTTGCGCCGCCGGGCGATGCCCTGCGCCTGGCGGTCCAGGTCGGCGTCAACGTCCCCCTGCGACGGGCGCACGGTGATCTGCGCCTGCGCCCACCCCTGCAGAGGAAAGCAGGCCGCCATGCAGGCAAGGGCGGCAGCAGCAGGTGTTCTGGCGCGCACGGTGTCTGCTCCTGGAGCTAGGTGGGGATGGCGGTGAGCTGGTCGATGGCGACGCCGTCCGGGTGGTCCGGCTCGATGGTGCGGATCACCACGACGCTGACGATCAGGTGCTGGGCGTTGGTGACGTTGTCGTTCTCGAAGGTGACGATCAACGGGATCTCGACCTTGTAGGTGTACAGGTCGCCGATGACGCCCTTGCCCCTGATGACGGCCGCACGCTCCGGCGTGGCGGTGCCGATCAGCCGGGCGCTCTGGATCTTGGCGAGGTTGCCGACGCCCTTGAAGGCGTTGGCGTAGGCGTCCCAGCCGCGGTCGGTGAAGCGCTCGCCGGCCTTGTTGAGCTGCGTCCTGTATTCCTTGAAGTTGACGGTGAACACCGCGCACACCGCGCTGACCGTCCAGATCAGCATGTCGGAGTCGCTCATCACCGGGTTATCGAGCGCGAACACCTCGCGCGGGGTGTCACGGCCGTTGGTGTAGAAGTAATGCGGCTGCGGCGGATGGTGGTCGCGCCAGATGCGGTCGCCCACGAGCGCCAGGATGGCCCCACCCTGGACGGCGTTGACGAGAAAGGAGCGGCGCAGCAGCTTCTGCGAGAACTCCGGATCGGAAAGCCTGCGGCCGATCGCAGCGGATTGGTTCATCATGGAACCAGTGTCTCCTGGCAGGACGTGAACGGAATGCGGCTGACGGTGTTGCGTTCGGATCAGCCGAACATGTCCATTCTGTGCTTGTATTCCCGGGTTCCCCGGTAAGCTGGGCAGGTCGAGAAGCAGTCGCCGGGCTGGACCACAAACACCCTGCCCCACTCACGGCAATACTTTATGGTTTGTGTAGCGCGCAGGGCCTTAGCTTCCGGGCTGTCGGGGCGGTAGTCCATGGTCAACAGATTGCGGTCCCGATTATTCGGCAACCCGAGGACCGCTATCTTGGAGCGCACCTGGCCGGGGGTGAGGTTCAGGTCGCGGGCGACGGCGACGTAGTGCTGGTAGGCCAGGATGCGGTTGATGACGTCCATGGAAAGATCGTTGTCCCAGCGCGTGCGCTTGGTCTTGGCACGTTTGGTGGGTATTTCAGCGTAATCAGAGACGATGCTGCTACGAGGCCGCTGTGGTAGGCCCAGCCAACGTGCCTTGGAGCGTATGCTTCCCGGTGAACGCCCCAACTTAGCTGAGACATACTGAGAACTAAGGTTCAGCTCCCACAGGTCGATAAGTTGCCTGATCTCTCCGACCTGCCAGGCATGGCGAATTCCGCTTGTCCGGCGAACAGCGCCGTTGTGCGGAGTGTAGAGGTCCAGGGCGACCACGCGCGCCAGCAGATCAACCTGCAGGATGTCCAGGAACAGGCACAGCGCCTCAATGCCATGCCCCTTTGCAACCATGCTGGACAGGGTGCTGTCCTGAACATCCGGCCTGATAGGGCCTTTGCCCGCCTTGGGCGAAACGGTCGCAATCGAGGCAAGGACAACTCGCTCGAGAGTGGCAAGGCTGTCCCGAACAGAGGTGATGGGCATATCGTCTCCGGTTGCAAATCCGGAGACAGCCTAGCCAGCACGATTCCAGGTGTCACTAAGGAAAAAGCTAAAATTGACGTTCGACACAAAGAAAAACTTTTTTCATTTCGTAAATGCCGTTCGCATTTGCTCTAGGGACGGACAGGCGTTTCGTCTTCGTTCTCATAGTCAATGGCCTGCGAGGCGCTGAGCATGGCAACCAGCAGCGCATTGAGCATCGGGCGGGTGATGGGCACGGACCCGTGCCTGCGCTCCATGGCCTCCAAACGCTTGTGGACCGCGCTGGCTATGTGCTTTGCGACCGTCAGGTTCAGGCCCTGTCCAAGGGAGCTGAGGACAGCATCGGGACTTGGCGGAGGCTGCGCAGCTTGGGGGGAAGCCTGGTGCGCTGGTCTGCTGTGCTCATCCCTGGTAGTCCCGCCCCCGGCACTCCCGCTGAATGCGGGAGGAGCGGCGTATGGCCGCGGATCGGCCTCGCTGCCGTGCCGCGCTTCCTGGCCAGAACTTTCAGCCTTGGCCTCCCCGGCGTACGACGGTTCCGTCCATGGAAGGCGCACCAGGTCGCTGCTGGGCGGTGGTGACAGAAGCGCCATCGGGTCTGTCCCAAGTCCCTGCGCGATCCTGGTCAGCGACTTCAGGCTGGCGTCCACCTTGCGCACCTCCAACAAAGCGATTTGAGCTTGGCCAACGCCGATCCGCTCGGCCAAGCCAGTCTGGGTCAGCTTCTGGAGCTTGCGAAGACGCTTCATGTTGCGCGCGAGGTTCTGGCGATACACCTCCGTGATGTGCAGGTGGTCCCTGGGGACTTCGGCTTCAGGTTCTGACTCACCAGCCGGTAGAACCTCGTCAGCGAAAGCAGCCGCCTCTGGCACCTCCTCCTTTGGTGGATCTGCCGGCATGGACTCCGGGTCCTTGTCTCGGGTCATGGCAGGTCTCGCCTGTGAAGGTCTGAAATCATTCCGCTCTGTCCATCCTATCCACTCGCGCTGGCACGATGGCCCTTATAGCGACGGGGAGGCACGCGAATGAAACTGCTGATTTAGCCCGTTGCGCGAGGGTTCCTGTTCGCGTCCGCGGGCCGCAGGGGTTCAGCACTAGTGATTGAGGTCCCTATGCGCGTTCCAGCCACGTTGCCGTTCTTGATCGTCGCCTGCCTCCATGGGCACCCTGCCGGCGCTGACTTCCGCATCCAGGGCACAGCACCAGAAGGCGGCGCCACGTCCTTCCCGGCCAGCCCCGTTCCCGATGAACCTGCTTCCAGAAGAAGGGGCCAGGTGATGCTTCAACCTCGGGTTCCGCTGGCCATTGGTTTCGGACACCAGATCCCCCTGTCCTTTGCGGCACGTCAGATCGTGCCGGCCAGCCTGCCGGTCAGCTTCGCGCCGGATGTTGACCAGGATGCGCTGGTGGACTGGTCGGGTGGACGTCCCTGGAACCAGGTCATCACCGCCGTCGTACAGCCGCTTCGCCTGCGCGCCGTCGTCACAACCCGAGGCGTGCTGATCGGCCCGTAAAAATCCCGCTGCCGTTCGCGTCCGCGGGTCCGAACCTGTCCACCTACCACAGTGGACAGAGGATCATGCCCAACCTGAGTGCAGAAGCGGTCGCCGAGTGGCTGACCAAGCAGGACCCCAACAACGCGGCCACTCTCCTTGCCCCGGTCGCTTCCATGCCGGAAGGCGCCGAACCCCTGCTGATCCAACTCGGGAAGGCGTTGGATGCCGCCCAGGCCCGTGACCCGCAGCGCCTCAGCCGCTTGTTGCGGGATGCCGCAGTGCGGGAGCGCCTCGGCGTGCTGCTGACGCACCTCGACAAGCCGCGGTGCCTGCGGCTGCTCGACTGGTTGGGGTCGTCGCCAATGCGGGACCACAACCTGGTTGCGGCGGCCTACCTCACCGGTGACCCGTCCGGGGAAGGCACGGCCCTGCGCCGCAACGTGCAGGCGTTGTATCGCAACGCGCTGCTGAGCCGCATCTTCGACCGGGAGCGCATCGCCAGCCTGCTCGCAGCCTGCCAGGTCGCCGGGCACGCGGAGGGAACGGCATGATGCGCCGTCCCAGCCTAGCAGTGCTGCTGGCCTGTCTTCCCGGCCTCGTGTTTGCTCAGGGCGCTTCGGACGACACCGCCGGCTGCACCGCGCTCGCCCAGGCCGCAGCGGCCGGCATGTCAGCGCGGGTGAACGCGGACGACCAGTCCATCAGGCCGCCGCAAAGTGTCACCCAGCTCAGCTGCCTCGACAACTTCTTCAAGGGTGTCGGCCTGAACGTGCTCACCAACCTTCTCGACCCCACCTCGCTGCTCAACTCCGTGGAGGGCAAGATCTGCTCGACCGTGCAGAGCGCGTGGCAGAGCACCATCGGGTCGGCGCAATGCGGGTTGACCGTGACCGGCTTCAACATTGGCTTTGGCGGCCTTGGCGGCGGGACTTTCTGCCCGAAGCTCAGCTTCGGTGGGGGTGGTGCCGCAATTGGCAGCGTCGGCGTAGGCGTCGGCAACAACGGCGGCGGTTTGTACATCAATGGCAAGGCACAGGGGCCGACCGACTACACCCTGCCGTCCGGCAACGGCCCATAAAGGGATTTGCATCATGACGCGCAAGCATCTTCTCGCGACGACAGCAGGCATGGTCCTCGGGGCCATGCTCTCCGCGGGCCCAGCCTTTGCGGACCTACCAACCATCGACGTGATCACGCATTTCCTGCTGCAGCAGGCGCAGAACATGATCACCACTGCAGTGACGAACGTTGAGAAGTCGGTGACTAACATAGGAAGCCTGATCGGTGACAAGGTCACCGACATGGGTAACCTGGTCGGCGACAAGCTGACTGCGGGCTTTACGCAAAGTGCCAACTACGCCAAGGCATCTATTGGCGCCCAGGAGCAGATTGCGGACGCATCCAATACCGTCATGGCTCGCAATGCCAGGGACTTGCGCAACGCACAGATCCGCGACGAACACGTCGTGACGCCGCAGGCTTGTGCCGCCTTGGACGACGGGCAAACCATCGCGGTGTCTGCAGGACAATCATGGAGGGTGTCAAATGGCATCAGCGATATAACGGACAAACGTAGCCAAGGCAGACCAGATACGCTGGCCTGGGCAGGGCAAGGTCAGGCTACCGCCGCCGCCAATCAGCTACACTTGTCGCGTTACTGCTCGCAAAACGAACAACAAGCGGGACTATGCAACACTTGGAACAAGAAGACCGAGAACAGCGACCAAAGCTCCATCAGTCTCTTCGGACGCTCTTCCTATTCAGATCAAGATGGGATCAATGCCGCCAATGATTTCGCTCGGACGCTAATTGAACCTGTCCCACCTGCAGCATTAAGAGGTGCACAGCTCGCGTCTATTGCCGGTCAGGAAGCGACAGCAAAGCGGCGTAACTACAACGCTCAGATGTCTTTGGCCAACGGTGTTCTGAATGACATCATCGCTTCACGCACCAGTTCGGTTATTCTGACATCAGGCCAGAAGCAGCAGTTGCAGGCTCAAGGACTGCCTGCAGCGGAAACCGCGTCGTGGGTTCAGGCCCAAGATCTTGAGGTGAACCGGCGCATCAGTGGTGTTTCATGGCACGCGGGCTTACAGGGCATGCCAACCAAATCCGTTTTGATCGAGATGGCTTCTGAGCAAGCCATGACCAACTATATCCTCTGGCAGCTATTCGGGGTTCTCCAGAGGAATGGTGCGGTTGAGGCGGCGCAGCTCGCTGCAACGGCCACAGCAAACCTTCGTGCGGCACCGGCTATTCCGACACCACAGATGGCATCGCAATAAGCTGAAACCGACGCTTTCTAACTAAACATCCAAGAAAAGGGCTAGATATGCCTGACGGATCAAACGCTATAGCCAAGCCGCAACCACTTCCACAAGACCTGTCAGCGGAAGCGCCTGCAAAACTGGCTGACCCATTGCACGAGGTCATCACTCTCCTGAACCGGGTCTCCACTGAGTCTAGGCTTGCCTTGCTCAATCCAGACCTCGCCGGGATGGTTGACAAGCTAGCAAAGCAGGCGACGGAGCCGGGACGTCTCGATCAACCATCCTACCGCACTGGAGCGGCCTACGCGTTGCAAGATATGGAGAAATACACAGGAGGGCAGGCCATCAGCATGCCTGCAGAGCTGCGTGCAGAGTTGGTGACGCTGGCGAGCACCAGTCCTGGTTTGCAAGACGGGCGCATGCAGGCTTTGGTCGCCAGGACAGCCGGAATGGACGACCGTGAGCTGATCCTGGACATCCGGCGGACGGCGCAGCAGGTCGCCCGCCTTGATCCCGCCCAGGATGGCCCGGAGGTGACCGCCAGGATCGAGGAACTTGAAAAGCGCGCCGGTATTGTCCAAGGCCCGGACACTTCCGTGAGCAATGACGATCCTGCCTTACGAGCAGGGCAGAATGCTGCCGTGCCGATCAGCCAGGACAAGCCCGCCGCCGCACAGGCCGTGATCGCCAACACGAGCGATGCGGTCAACAAGGTCGCATCCGCCAAAAAACCGGGAATACCCGCTGGCGCGGCCAGCATCGAGCAGCGTGTAACCGCCGTGCCGTCGCCAGGCAGCGGCCAATCCCAAGCAACGCTTGCCGTCGAGGCCGCTGCGGCAGACAAATCCAATGCCGGAACTGCCGCTACTCAAACTGTCACGACTACAGACGCTGGACAGCCCCGCCAGAAGCCGGAGGTCGATAAGATGCAGGCGCAGGGTGTGGCTGAGAGGATCATTTCCTCGACGCGCAGCCCGCGATCCCTCGATCCCGCCCCATGGAGCGTGCCGGTTCCGGCCATCGGCCAACGCATTGCCCAGTTCGAGCAACGGCTGGCCGATGGCAGGACAAAACGCCTAGTCCAGAATGCGGAGAAGTCTGGAACCGCCATGTTGGCGGCCATGGAACAGTTCACCAGCGGCCCCGGCCGCAGCATCATGAGCAAGCTGGAAGGGGTGGCTGCCCAGGACCCTGGCGGTATGCCTGCTGTCATCAGCGAAATGCGGCCGGGAGGGCGCTACGCTACGGAGCGTGCCGATTTCGATGCCGCGCTCCGCAATCCTGCGGTTGGAGCGGCATACAAGGCTGTGACCGACACCGCCGAAAAATTCGCAGCAGACCGATACGTGGTGGCCAACAACCTGCACAGCCGCAAGCTCGATCCAGCCGCAGCGGATGGGCGCTTTGAGCAGATGGATGCCACGCTTGGCGAGCAGGCGTCCAAACTACCTGGCCGGGAGGCCGGCAAGGACGCCATGGCAGAGATGGCACAGAAGCTGGCCGACCTGCTGCGCAAGGCCGTGGCGAAGGTCGAGCAGGCATTCAGCAAGGCGGCCGGCGTCGAGGCGCAGGCCACAGCACGGCCCAGCCCTTCGCCAAGCGCCTCGATGTAGCAGAACCAGCGGCGCCGTTCGCGTCCTGGCCGCGCATCCTCGCAGGGAACCTGCCCTGCGAGGATGCGATGCGCCGTTTCTGGTCCCCCCTGTTCCTGCTGACGCTGGTGTGCGGCCTCACTCAGTCCGCGTATGCCCAGAACGCTTCGCCTGGCTCTGCTGCCACCTGGTCCTCCCTGCAGCCTGCCGACGACTGGTCGGCGCAGATGCTGGCAAGCGTGTTCCCGACCTCGGCGGCGACGGGAGCGACCTCGATCGGCGCCGAGCAGACGGTAATCGGCGTCATGCTGGGCCAGCTCACCGGCTACGTCATGGCGCTCGCCGCTGCCTTCGTGGCCTACACCACCATCATCCAGATCGTCCGCGCCGGCGAAACCGGGCGCGTGCTGAGCAACTCCACCAGCTCGTGGGCACCGGTCCGGCTGTTCTTCGCCATCATCCTCATGCTGCCGGTGAACAGCGGCTTCAGCTTGGGCCAAAGCGCAGTGGTGCAGGTCGCCAAGTGGGGCATCGGCATGGGACGGGCAGTGTATGCCAACGCCGTCAAGGCGGTTGGCCCCGACGCCCTGCCGATAGCGCAACCCATGATCCCCGGCACCAGGGCCATCGTCGCCGGGCTAATCCAGACAGAGTTCTGCCGCGCCATCATCAACCAGGCATCTGGGAACCCTAACATGGTGCCGCTGCCAAAAGCCACCAAAGGCGGGCAGGCGGGGCAAGGTGGCTATGTCACCTGGTCCTACTCCCTCGCCGCCGGGAACGAGACGGCATCCCCCGTTTGCGGCACCGTCACCGTGCGGGTACCCGGCACCGGCAACACCCTGGCCGGCGTCAACGTGGACATGACCGGCACCCAGCAGGCGACCCTAAGCTACGTGCTGAGCGAAATCCGCACCGACGCCGAGAAGGTCGCGGCCAACATCTGGAAGACCCGGCAGACCTCGGCGCTCAACGATCTCATGGGCACCTATGTCCAGGCGACGAACGACTACACGCAGCAGCTCACCACGGCCGCCACCACCATCACCAGCGCGCTGAACGCGGCCATGAAGGATGCCAGCCTTGCTCGCGACGGCGGCATCGGCTTGCAGGCAGGCCAGAACAAGCTCGCGGCACTGGGCTGGACGCAGGCCGCAGCCTACTACCTGGAGATCTCCCGCCTGAACGGTCAAACGCTGTCGTTGTTGGCAGCCACCCCCACGGTGAACACGCCGAGCTACCAGGGCCTTGGCGAAGGGCTGCTGAACGACCTGCTGCCAATCATGAACCCGGTGCGGGCATTCCAGGCCAAGCTGGACACCTACGTGCAGACCACGGACACCCGGGACACGCCGGCCGGCAACGCGACCTTGCTCTCCGGCGCGACGCCCAGCGAGGACGGTGCAGGCGCCATCGAGCAGGTCACGCGCAAGATCGGCTTCAACGAAGGCTTCCTGCGCAAGTTGATGAGCCTCAGCCAGATGGGCAAGAGCCAATGGACCGACCCCATCCTCGCCATGATTTCGCTCGGACACCTGCTGATCAACACCTCCCTGGTTGCGCTTGGCCTCGCGGGCCTTCTGTCCTCCACCCTTGCCAGCACAGGGCTGACCGCAACTCAGATCGTGACGTTCAACTGGGCCGGCGCCGCGGCCACCGCGACCGGGCACCTCATAATGACCTTCCTGGCGACGCCGATCTTCTACGGCTTGATGGCGATGCTGATCCCCGGGCTGATCCTCGCCTTCGTGCTGCCGATGATCCCCTACATCATGTGGATCGCCGGCGTTGCCGGCTGGCTCATCCTGGTGTGCGAGGCCGTGGTCGCGGTGCCCCTGTGGGCGTTTGCGCACCTGACCTGGCAGGGGGACGGCCTGCACGGGCGCGGCATCGAGGGATACGGCCTGCTGTTCAACATCCTGTTCCGCCCGGTGCTGATGCTGTTCGGCCTGTTCCTGGGCTACTTCATCTACACTGCGATCAGCTGGCTGACACTGCAGGGTTTCGGCGTGGCGGCCGGCTTCGTGCTGCAGAACGGATGGTTCGTCAGCAACCTGCTCGGCGTCGTCGTCTTGCTCTGCATGTTCGTGCTGCTGCAGATGACGGTGGCGTTGATGTCCTTCCGGCTGATCTCCCAGCTTCCCCACCAGGTCGTAAAGATGATCGGGCTGCAGCCGGCCAACCGGGTCGATATGGACCGCTTCGCCGCGGATGCTGGGATGGTGGGCATGAACGCATCCTTGCGCGGCATTCAGGGCGGCACGGGTGCCATGCTGGGGAGTGCCACGAAGGCCGGCCGACCCGGGGGTGGTGGTGGCGGGACGCGCGCTCTTGCCGACGGCACCAAGTCGGCGGACAACGGGGGACCCAAGCTTTCGGGCAACGACAGCACGCTGCAGGCGGCATCCGAGGTGACGCCTCCAGCTGCGGGCAAAGGAGGCGCGCGGTGACGGGGTCGTATGTCTGCGATTTCGCACGGGGTTACATCGCAGCGGGGCGGCCGAAGGATGATACGGCCAGGCGGGTTGCCGTTGCACGGCAGCACCGCGCCGAGGCCGCGCTGCACGATGCCAACGAGGATCGGCAGCGCCTGTGGGAGCGACTCAACCAGGTCGCCGCTTATGCCGGCGCGCTGATCGCGGAGAATGCCAGCCTGAGACAGGAAGGCGCGAACCTCCGGCAGCATGTGTCTGACCTGAAAGCCCGGGGTGAAGGCTTGAGAGATTGGCTGGCTGAAGCTCGGCGGATCGCCGAGCACTAGGCCCTTGCGAAGACGTGCGCAGATGTCTTGTTCGGCTTCAAGGGGGCTGACACCGTTCGCATCGCCCTCACGCATGGTGCCCTCCAACCTTGGAGAGACACCATGCGGAACGTCTTTGCGCCAGCTGTTGCAACACTGCTTCTGACCCTTGCCGCGTGTGGCAGTGGCGGCAATCTCCGGTCAGTGTCCGACTACACGGCACCAGCCGCGCCACCCATCAGGCACCCCTTCTACGATCCCACCGCCGCCTATGGCGACGCCCGCGCGACGTGGCGCCCGCCCGTGGTGGACCGCAGTGGGGGGATCGTCCGCCCGCGCGAGCCAGCCACTGAGTGGAGGCGGCCGGACTATGAGGGAACGCCGTGGGCGACCGGAGCAGGACGCTCTCCATTTGGCGGACCGCCAGGCACGTTCTGACAGGGCAGGTGGAGGATAGGGGCTTGCGACCCTACCCGTCCGCTCCGGCGCCCATCTCAATGCGCCAGCAAGCCTCAACCCGGGCGCGTGCTTCCTCGTGGGTCCGGGCCGCTCCCTTGGTGATAGCCAGCATCTGCCCTTCCCTGCTGATGGACAGCATCCAGCTGTGCTTCGGCACTTCAAGGGGCTGGGCGGCCAGGAAGTCGTCGCTTAGCTCCACCAGGGTCAGCAGGTAGCCGAACCGCTGGGTGCCTGGCGTCTCGGCACTCTCCTCACGCGCCGCCGCATTGCCGGCTGCGCAAGGATGAGACACCCAGGCCGGCGCATCTACTCGCCGCGGCTTGGTCCGCATCTCCCTTACCCGCTTGCACACCAGGGCGAGCGACTTCATGAACATCTCTCCGTCAGCGTCGTCCACGCGCTCCGTCAGTCGCGGCGGAGCTGCCGGCCGAGGCGTGCGAGCCCGGACTGGCTTGACCACCGCACCCATCAGCTCGGCCACCAGCTTTCGTCGGCGTACAGGAACTCTCGCGCCGTGCCGAGCCGGCGAGTACGAACCTGCCAGTTCACCAGGGCATGGTAGAAGGCCAGCAGGAAGAAGCAGGAGCAGATGGCACCCATGCCCACCACATAGAGTAGGCTGGGCGACGCCGGCAACGCCGCCGCAGCGTGGTAAAACCCCACCACCAGGAACAACACGGCTCCTGTGAAATAACACAAAGTCGAACGTGCCGACTGCTTCCGCCGGTTATCGAGCTGGCGTTCGATCTCAGACGGCGGCACCTGCGCGTCCCAGGCCATGGACAGGACATCAAGGTTCCGATCCTTGGACAAACGGAGCCGTGGGTCCGTTCCAGGTCCAGTCCGGATTAGCTGCACCAGGTCGCCTATGTATCCTGCGCTCTCACGGATCTGCTTGCCGCCAAAGCAAGCGGCGGGTGCGCTCATGATGAGGCGCACCCCTCGCCACAGAGTCCGCCGCTTTGGCTGATCCGATGCGTCCTTGTTGTTCCTGCCCATGGCCTCAGCCTCCGGTCGGAGCGATGGACGCGATCATGGCCCCGATATCGTTCGGCAGGCCCTCTTGGCGCCCTTCCGAACCGTCGGCCTTGCGCCAGTAGAAGGTTGGCGTGCCACGCAGGGCCAGTGCCTCGGACACGGCCATGTTCGCCTGCAGTGTCGCCGCCGACGTGGCATCAGGATCCCCGGAAAGCGCGTTGCTGGTCCAGGCATCGACCATGCGCTCCGCACCCTTACTGAGCATCACTCTGGCGGCGACCGTGCTACGGCCCTGGTCCTCATAGTCGAGAAGGGATAGCGGAACGACCGCAACCTGGACCTTGCCGCTGGCGATAAAGGGTCGGAGCTGCTCCATTGCGCGCACGGAGAAGGAGCAGAGGGGGTCGATGAACACCCACAGCCGAGGCGCGGAAGCTACGCCAGTCATGCCGTAAGTCGTGGACGCGGCTGCCTGAAGGGCGGATGTAGCAGTTGTCTGGGCCGTCCGGGGAGGCGCAGTTGGGGCTGTGCCGATGGTCACGGTCGGGATGGCACCATCTATGGAGGATACTTGCTGACGGGTGATGTTGCGGCCGGTAGCGTCCCACATGACGCCTCCGACCGCTCCCTGTCCGTCCGGGGTCAAGTAAAACACCTGGAAGCTCTGGCCATTGCGGGCGAATACGGTGCGCAACCCGTGCTCGGCGCCCAGATCGGTCAGTTGCGCTCCGGTCGAAGCAATTCGCCGCAGTGCTGGCACACGACTGATCTCATCAGCAGAGATAGCTTGCATGGAAGGTGATGCCGCTATCGGGCGGGTGACCTGGGGCCTTGACGGTTGTAATGCAGCCGGTGACTGCTGGGCAGACTGGAGGCTCTCGCTTGTAGCTGACGGCTGCACTATGCATTGAGGCGCAGCCGAGACCATTAAGGGTAGGAACAGGAGCGATGCGGTAAGAAGTGTGCGATGCATGAGGATCTCCCTTGAGCGCCAGGACAATCGCAGGGGCAGATGCGAACGGGGAGCGTCTTCACTTCGTCCTTAGCTGGTATGTGATCGGGAGGGCATGTGTCGCTTATCCAAACTAAGCTGGAAACTAGACAAGGCTCACAGGAGCAATACCCCCTGGAGGACTATTAATTTTGTAGAATCGAGATAAAGAAAAGCTTTGCCGCTGGAATGATACGGTCCAATTCAGCAAATGGAGGAATAGTTGACATTAGCGGTTCTAGTTCTAGCTTTCCTGGTCATACCGATAACTGATAATGCAGATGAGAATGCCAAAATTGATGTGGCAGGGTTCTCGAACTCACCCGGTCTAACATGCCGAACAATCGATGTGGCTTCGGTCTTTGAACAACCTTCTACGGCAGCAAAAAGGTTAGGCAGAACACAAAATTTTATTGCGGTTACAGGCGGAGAGATAAATGGTTTTATTCCTATAATAACTGGAAAGCGAGTAAAAGGATGGGTTCGTGTTAAAGAAACTATTGTAGGAAAGTCTGGTGATGCACTTGGTCCATGTGTCGTGCAAGTGCAACCAGATGGTCGCCTTCTGTTTGGCTGGCCATAATAATTTTAGATTGGTGTCCAATGGAGGGTGACGTCCAATCACAAGATATGAAGTAGCTTCGTTATGGGCAGCCAGCAGCAGCTATATTAAATCAATTATGACAAACAAGCGCTGAATTGCAATTTCCCTCTATCAGCCCAGCGCGGTTGACGACCCGCTCACGGCCGTGCTGCGCGACGGCGCCCGCCAGCTGCTGGCGCAGGCGGTCGAGGCGGAGGCGAGAGCGTTCTGGCCGCCATGCGGGAGGTGCGGCTGCCGGACGGGCGCGAGCGCCTGGTTCGGCACGGCCACGGCCCAGAGCGCCTGGTGCAGACGGGGATCGGCCCGGTTGCGGTGCAGTGTCTGAAGCTGCGCGACCGGGGTGCCAACGACGGAGGTGCCAGCGATGCCGGTGCCGAACGGATCCGCTTCACGTCAGCGATCCTGCTGCGCTGGGCCAGGCGGAAACGCACCCTGGATGCGCTGCTGCCCATCCTCCCCCCTGCGCGGGGCTTCGATGTCCGGCAGACCCCTTGGCTCGACGTGCGGCTTCGGCGAGGCGCTCGCAGCCTTGCTGGGGAAGGACGCCCCGAACCTGGCGCCGTCGATGGTGGCACGGCTGCGGGGCGAGTGGGAGGCGGACCACGTGCGCTGGCGGCGGCGCTGCCTGTCGGTCCGGCGCTGCGTGCATGTCGGAGCCGATGGCGCCTACCTGCAGGCCCGCATGGTGCCGCAGGCACAGTGCCCGACGACAAAGGCGTCGCGGAGACGCCGGTGCTGATCGGCGCCACGCCCGAGGGCAAGAAGGAGCTGCTCGACTTCCAGGTGGGCATGCGGGACAGCGCGCAAAGCTGGCACGAGCTGCTGGTTGACCTCAAGGCCCGCGGTCTCGCCATCGCGCCGGAGCTGGCGACCGGCGACGGGGCGCTCGGCTTCTGAAATGCGCTCGACAAGGTGCTGCCGACCACCCGGCACCAGCGCTGCACCCTCCACAAGACCGTCACTGTCTTGGACAGCTGCCCAAGTCGGTCCAGCCCGCGGCCAAGTTCGACGTGCGCGAGATGTGGAACGCGCCGGAACAGACGACGGCGGAGACGGCCATTGCGACGTTTGCCGAGAAGCATGGGGCCAAGTACGAGAAGGCGGTCACCTGCCTGACCAAGGACCAGGACGCGCTGCTGTCCGAGCGGATGTAGCCAGGCGTGCCGCGGGCAATGAACAGGTCCGTCAGCACATCGATCAAGTCAGCCGATCCCAGCTTGCATGCCCCCAAGCTCTCACCTATGGCAGCTCACTCTTAAGGGATCGCGTCAGACGCGCTTGGACTTTAGCGGGATTTTGGGCCTGGCGGGTCTCCCACCCGGTCGGTTCGAGTCGAGCTTAACCTTGACGCTGAATTGGGGCAGAGGGCACTCAGATGGGTCCACAGGGACACTTTGGACTTTAGCGGGAGAAGCCTTGGACTTTAGCGGGCTAAGGCCGTATATGGATCAACACGTTAGCTGATTAATCCACAGGACTTTAGCAGGATAGACTAATACTTAGAATCAATACTACCTTGCTAATATCGGTTCCCACTAAAGTCCAACTAGACGCGATGGGCAATTAAACCCACTCTGCCATGATGATGCTAGGGTGCGGTCCAAATGGGAACGGTACACAGGCTACTCGAACAGCATGGAAAGCACGGGGCGCTTCAGTTGCTGGATGGGGAGGTAGACAGGCGAGCCCTCGAGGCGGCAGCTCAGTACATGAGCGATGAGGACGGAGGCATCGGCTTCATCTTCTCAGGATGGGCGCAAGCAGCCCTCCCACATCGCAGGCTGGAAGACCATGCAGTCTGGCAGCTAGACACCGAACGGGTAACGTTGCTGGTCGAGCCGGGCCGACGACCGGTCGTCGGCGGTGAGCCTCAGTGGGTTGGTGTCCCCTTCGGTTCTCGCGCTCGCCTCATCATGCTTTACCTGCAAAGCGAGGCGCTGCGGACCAAGTCGCGCGAGATTGAGTTGGGTCGTTCTCTGAACGCCTGGCTCGTGCGGCTTGGCATTCCGGTGGGAGGCAAAAGCTTTAAGGATGTTCGAGAACAGGCAGAGCGTATTAGCCGTTGCCGACTTAGCTTCCACATGCATACGGGCGGACGACAGGGCTTGGCGAACCAGAACATCGTAGACACTGCAATGTTCGTCGATGAGCATGACGCCGCGCAGGGCACCCTTTTTCTGGAGACCGCACGGTTGAGTGAAACTTTCTTTGAACAGCTTCAGCGTCATCCGATGCCGCTTGAGGAGTCGGCGATCCGTTCGATCAACAACAACTCAATGGCGTTGGATGTTTACTGCTGGCTTGCATATCGACTTCACATTTTGACAGCGCCACGGGCGATCACTTGGAAGGCACTGCACGCCCAGTTTGGGACGGGATTCGCCCGGCTTGACCATTTTCGGACTAAGTTTTTGGAAAATTTGGCTTTGGCACTTGCTGTCTATCCAGCGGCAGAGGTGGACGCAGACGCAAAAGGACTGACGCTGAAGCCGTCCAGACCGCCCGTAGCCCCCCGGATTGTCGGCGCAACAGGCAGCAGATAAGCACCATAAAGACCAGTCCCCACTAAAGTCCAAAATGATGCTAAAAACTTCTCCACTACGCAGGTTTCCCCCGACTACTCGCACGGATCAGCACGGTGCATGTGTAGACGGCCTCTTGGGGGCAGAAGGTAAGCTGCCTGATCTGACAAGCTGTTCGATTGCGGTCATGTATCCGACCCGTAACACGGCATGCTGATCGCTGGCCCAGATGGGTTCCTCCCTTATGACAGTAGGCCATGCGATTCAGACGCACGGCCCGACCCCGCAGCTCGGTTCTGATATGCCGAGGCGACGCTTGAACATAGCTGGAGCCGGCCGGTCCTGGCCGCGCAGATCGAGGCGCCGCTGCGCGATCGCCAAGGGCAGGCGGTCACCAACTCCGGCCGCACACTGCCCCCAGCAGACTCCGACATGGCCCAGCAGATCCTGAAGGATCCCTACCATTTCGACTTCCTGTCCCTAGCAGCGGACGCCAAGAAGCGCGACCTTGAGCGCGGGTTGATCGCCAGGATCGGGGACGTGTTGCTGAAGATGGGCAAGGGCTTTACGTTCTTCGGAAGCCAGCACCAGCTGAAGGCTGGCGGGCAGGTACTGGTACGTGGACCTGCTGTTCTACCAGCGTCGCTTGCGCTGCCTGGTGGCTGTTGACCTTGAGGTCGGCGCCTTTCAGCCCGAGTAGGCCGGCAAGATGAACTTCTATTTTGCTGCACTCGACGATCAGGCGCGCGAGCCGGGCGAGAACTCCAGCATCGGCCTGAACCTGTGCCGGGAGTGCAACCGGGTTGTGGTCGAGTATGTGCTGCGCAACGCCGGCGGACCGATGGGCGTTGCCAAGTATAGGATTTTGGTCGCAGGCGCGTTGCCTGCGGCGATCGCCAACGTCTTGCCGACGGCAGACGAGATCGAAGCCGGGATCGGGTAGGCCGAGGTTGTGGATGGCGGGGTGGAGATAGTTGGCGGGCTTGCCGGAACGACACTCAAAATTCCATTTACCTTGGGGTTTGAGTCAGAAAGCCTGATGGTAGGCTGATTTCCGCGTCGTTGGCATGTCAGCGACGTTCGCGAGAAAACCTACCAGTGCCGCCTGGCCGGGCAGGGTATGGTCCCGCGCAGCGGATGTCGAAGGGTGGGTCCTCGCCATGCTCGGCCTTCGGCCTGCGCGTGGCTCCGGGCCCGGCTTCGCCGCCTTCGACATCCGCTGCGCGGGACCATGAGACTGCTGGCAGGTCGGCTCCAAGAGGTGGCCGGTCGTTCCGGTCTCACCAAGAGGTGGAACCTAGCGCGATGCCTTGCCACGCAGGTCCATCAGTTCGGTCACAGCCTCCTTGTGACGCTGGCGCCACTCCTCAGCCTCGCCCAATGCCTTCTCGACACGGTTCCGTAGCAGCCCAACCTCCTTCCGGGCCTCCTTGAGTTCGGCTTCGAGCCGAGCGGCCTTGTTCCGTAGGGCAAGTTCGATGGTTGCCGCCCGCCCAGTGGATCGCACCGGGACCTCCTCACCGTCCAGGACGACGGTTTGCCGGCTGGTCTGGGACCGGAGTTGGCTGACGGTGTCCTTGAAGTTCTCATAGAGATACTGGCGGCTTACCCGCGCCTTCTCCGCGACGGTCTTGTAGGTGACTGCCTCGCCAGCCCTGCGCATGGCGGTGATCGTGTCCTCAACCCTCCTCCGTGCCAGGGCGCTGCGCTCCGCAGCCGACGCCGCCAGTCCGCTTGTATTTGCGTTCCGTGCCACTGTAGGTTCCCCCCGTCTTGATCGTGGCCAGGACGGTGTTGACGGCCTCCAGCGCGTTCGCGCTTCGTTGAGCACGTTTGCGTCCAATCTCGGCGCTTCTCGTGTGCCCGGCGGCCTCGAAGGCATCGGCCTGCGCACCAAGGCGCCGGACGGTACCGGCCAGGGTCTTTCGTTCGCTCTCGAAGAACCCCGCTTGTTCGATATCGGCGCGGAAGAACACGCACTCGAAGCACGCGCGGTTGTGCTCGCACCACTCGCCGATCTGCTGCGGCATGAAACACAGGCCGCCCGGGACATCGACGGTGAGCGCGGCGTCTTTGCGGACGGCCAGCTCCGCGACTTTGCTGTCCACCTGACCTTTGATGTCGACGTATCGTCCCGCACCCTTCTCCAGCACCGCTTTTTTCCTTAGCCGGAGCCGCTGGTTCACGTAGACCATGCTCATGTCCGGGCTGGCATGGCCCAGCTCCATCTGGATCAGCGTGATATCGTGCCCGAGCAGGGCAAGCTCGGTGCCGTAGAAGTGCCGCAGGGAATGCCACCGGAACCGGTGCAGCTTGCCACCCGCCTCCACAACCCGGTTCTCGATGCACCATCTTGCAATGCCGACCCGGGTGTGGGCGGTGCCGAGCGGCTTCTCCGCATCGCCGCACCGGATCCCGAACAGGTGTGCAGGCTGGCTTCCAAACTGGGCGGCAGCGTCCTGCTTCTGCGCGCTGATCGCGTCGATGACCATCGCGTGGGCGGCATCATCCTTGAGCAGCGGCTTGGTGTTCCACCGCCGCACCTTGCGCTGGAAGAATGTGAGGATGCAGAAGCGGTCATCGTCCGGATCGGGTTTCAAGCAGTCCCACTCGAGTTCGTGCAGGTCGCCCGCCCGCATGCCTGTGTAGCGGGCGATGATAAACAGGCGCTTGTACACGGTGGGCAGCGACCCGGCTTCGATCCCTTTGAAGATCTGCTCGACCACCTCCTCGGGGATGGTGCGTTCCTGCAGCTTCGCCTCGTATCCGCGTCCGCCCGGCCAGTCCCCCTGCACCCTCTTGAGGTTCCGCTTGTCAGACGTCAGGGATGGCCAGCCGTCGGCCGAGAGGTTCAGGCACGCCCAGGAGATCAGGTTGACGCAGTCGGCATACCAGTTCTTGCCAGCCAACCCTTGGGCATTCCCCCAGTTGAGGAACGTGTTGGTCACGAAGTGCTGGGTGACGTGACACAGCGCCGGAGCTGCATGCGTCTCGGATAGGCAACGCTCGAGCAGCGTGAACTCCGCGAGGTTGCGGCCCACCGACGCATGGCCGAATTCCTGGTGGTCGATCTTGTCGAGCAGGTAGGCTCGTGCCGCATCCCGCAGCCAGGGCAGTCGGAGCTTGTAGAAGTTGAAGTGGGCCTCCCTGCGCCTGCCGGCCGGCAACCTGTCGTCAGGGAACACATCCTCCATGAGCATAAGGTTGCGCTGCCCGATTGGATTGGCTTTCTCCCGGAGGAGGATGAGCGTGAACAGAAGGTCGTTGGCCGGCATGCTGTAGCCATTGCCGTAGGCCCGCTCTGCTATATCCAGATCACCGCTGGTCTGCGTGATGCTTGGCTGCATCTGCGGTGCGACCGAGCGGTTCTTTGCGGCGAGCCACTCCTCCATGTGGCGTCGCAACGGGGTGCTGCCGTTGCTGTCGCCTTGCTCGACAGGATGGCCGAAAGCGATGAGTTGACCCGGCCAGTCACCATGCCCTGAGGCCGCGCAGTCGGATGTGAATGCGATGAGGAGCACGCTTCTGACATACCAGCCGTAAGTGCGGTTTGCCGGCCGAGACAGGCGCCAGGCGAAAAACGCTTTGAGCTCGGTCTTGTAAGGGTCTGGAACGCCCGTGAAGTCGAAGCCCAGGCCTGCAAGAGATGCGGTTCGATCGGCAGCATTCTCCAACATGAGCCTTCCCCGTGCGAGGATCGACGCGCGGCGGGGCGGAGGGCAACTCTTGTTGCAATACAGGCTGGAGTCCGGGCCGATGCCGAAGATGTCGAGCAGGACGTCGAAGCCCCACCTGTCGCGTTCGAGCAGCACGGGCGAGATGCTGCCGAGAAACTGCACCATGGTGCCGAGATAAGCGTCGTGCCGGTGCGAGGGCATGGCGACGGCTAGAGCCATTTGGCCTGCTCCTCCGACAGGAGCAGGCGGCCCGCTTTATCCAGATGATCTTCGACCTGCTTGTGGCCCTTGAGCAGCACCTTCTTGTACTCGGAATTGAACAGGTGCTTGTAGATGGCGTTCGTAGTCTGCGGGCTGGCATGTCCGAGCCGGTCAGCCACGTCGAGGAGGTTGTAGCCCTGTGCGATGGCTTCGCTGGCGTGGGTGTGGCGGAACCGGTGCCAGGTAAACTCCACGCCGGAACGGCGGACCAGGTTGCGCTGCATCTCGTAGACATTGGCCTCGGTCAGCCCGCGGCCGATCCGGCCCTGCCGGATGTTGCAGAATACGAAGTCCGTCCCGGTCTCGAATGCGGCCAGGTATTCGTCCGAGGCGATGTGGTCCTCGTACATTCTCATGACGAACGGCGGCACCGGGATCGGCCTGGCCCGCCCGCTCTTGGCACGGGCGCCATTCTCAAGGGTCCGGGGCACCACCCAAACCACGTTCTCGTCGATGCGAAGGTCCTCATGCAGGAGGCCGCGTGCCTCTCCGATGCGCATGCCGGTGACGTAGAGGAGGACGACCAGGAAGGCATCGCGCACCGTGGTCGCAGCCTCGACGATCTGTAGGACCTGGTCTGGCTTGAGCCGGGATGCTGCGGCGCGCTGAGCCGATCTTGCCTTGGCTGTCTTGTCCGACCGCGATTCCCGGGGACGCTGTGCCCTGCGGGCCAACACATGCTGGAGGAAGGGCTTGTAGGCGTCATCGACCCGGCCGACCGCGCCCTTGCGGATCGACGCGAGCGATTGGTGCCGCAAGTCGCCGAATTGGTAGAACGCCTTCACGGCAAACAGGACCTGGTTGTGAAGCGAGGCCGAGATGGTGGCGTGCTCCTTGCGCAGCACGACGAGGTTCATGGCATCGGCCACGCTGTCGAACTTGGAGCCGTGCCTGCCGACCAGAGTGACGAAGCGGTCGAACTCCATCGGCGTGAGCGCGGTGAACGTCTTGCCGGAACTCGCGAGGAAATTGCCAAGCCGCACGATATGCCGGGCGTAGTGCTGGATCGTGCTCGGGGCGAACCGCAGCGCCTCCAAATGGACGATGAACTCGCGCACTTCAACGACGACGCGTTCGCCGTCGTATGCGGTCCACGACATCCGCCCGTTGGGCATCAGAAGACGCTGGAGGTGCATCGGCCACCTGCGTGGTTGACACCTCAAGGTACTAATGTCCGCTGCGTTGGAGAGCAACTGCTTTCACCTCATCGTTTACATGGTTGACACTAGTATTACACCTATAGATAATTCCATAAGATACATTCTGCGTCTAAAATCGTGTATGAGGGTGCGTTCAGTCTTGAAATGCGACAACCTCGCCTTCTTAGCATGTTGGCATCAGGAGACGACCATCGCTGTTCATCAGCGCAGATGCCGAACCCAGGCAAAATGTGCATATCTACCAAATTGCGGCGCTGATCAGCGTTGAGACCCACCGCTAAATTACAATCAGATGGGTTCACCGCACCCGGATGCTCGAAACTTTCCGGTCTTGAGTGCGCCGCCCGCTGCGACCGTGTATCGCAGCGGGCTTGCGCGACTGATCCGCCCGCTGCGCGTTGGACCGATATCAACCACGGGAGACGACCATGAAGCTTTATTACGCGCCAGGCGCTTGCAGCCTAGCCGACCACATCGCGCTGCACGAGGCGGGTTTGTCCTTTGATCACGAGAAGGTCGATCTCAAGGCCAAACGCACTGAAGCCGGCGTCGATTTCACAACGATCAATCCAAAGGGGTACGTGCCGGCGCTGACGCTCGATTCGGGTGAGACGCTGAGCGAGAACATCGCTATCCTGGATTGGATCGCGCACCAGGACAGCAAGCTTGCGCCGCCGTCGGGACCGATGGGTCACACGCACCTGCTAGAAGCGCTGGCGTTCATTTCGACAGAAATCCACAAGAGTTTCAAACCCTTCTTTGCTGGCGCAGACGACGGTGAAAAGGCCAAGGCGGGCGAGACGATTGGCAAACGCATGGGATATCTGGCCGACACCATGAGGGGCGACTATCTGTTCGGCTCCGCCGTCAGCGTAGCCGATTGCTACCTGTTCGTCATGCTGCTCTGGGCGAAGAAATTCAGTATTGAGCCACCCGCCCAACTGGTCGCGTTTCGCGAGCGTATGATGACGCTTCCTTCCGTCCAGAAAGCGATGAAGCACGAGGGACTGCACTAGTAATTCCAGGAGGCTCTTGTCGGGTTTCGGGGTGATGGCTTTTGGGCCTGGGTGGCGTGGCGGACGGATCCCTGATCTGATGATGAGCGCGCGACGCCCCGCCTCGCGCTAGGAGAGTTCGCCCTCATGGCCGCACCGGACTTGGTCAACATCTCGGGCCTGATGGACGACGCGAAGTGCTTCGCCTTCGTGCGCCAACACCGCTGGCCAGAAGGGGTGTGTTGCCCTGGGTGTGATAGCTCCGCGGTGTTCCGAGACGGCTGTGACGACACGCAGCCGCACCGGCAACGGTATCGTTGCAAGACATGCGCTGGGCGCTTCGACGACCTCACTGGCACGGTATTGGCCGGGCACCACCAGCCGCTGCGCGTGTGGGTGCTGTGCCTCTACTTCATGGGGCTGAACCTTTCCAATCGGCAGATCGCGTTGGAACTGGGCCTGGTCGTCTCGGACGTGCAAACCATGACGGAGCAACTGCGCTGCGGCTTGGTCGCCAAGGTGCCGGCGGTGGAGCTGACGGGCGAGGTGGAAATCGACGAGGTTTACGTGGTGGCCGGGCACAAGGGGCAGCCAGCGGCGGTGGCCAAACGGGCCGGCTCGGGCGCCGGCGCAAGCTGGCAGGCGCGCCGGGCCGCGGCACGCTGGCAAAGGACAAGCCGCCCATTCTCGGCCTGATCCAGCGCGGCGGCCAGGTCGTGCTGCGTATGCTGGCCAACGTGCGGCAGGGCACAATCATGCCGATCATCACCGCCGCCGTCACCCCGGGCGCCCTCGTCCACACAGACGAGTATAGCATCTACGCTCGCCTGCCAGCCTGGGGCTACGGGCACAAGACGGTCTGCCACGCCCGCGGGGAGTATGCCCGTGACGAGGACGGCGACGGCTTCTGCGAGGTGCACGTCAACACGATCGAGGGGTTCTGGTCCCTCCTGCGCTCCTGGTTGCGCCCGCATCGGGGCATCTCGCAGGACAAATTGCCGCTCTATCTCGGCTTCTTTCAGTTCGTGCACAACGCGGGCCGACGCGGCAAAGCCCTACTTGACGCTCTCGTCGCCGGCCTGGTCGCGTGACGTGCCAGCCACCACCCCGGAACCCGACAAGAGCCAAAAACATTTCGAGGTCGCCGCCGCAGCCAGCGTCGCCCTGATCGTCCAGGTCAAGGACAACCAGCCGACCCTGCACCAGCGGATCCAGGAGACCTCGGCCACCACGGCGCCGCTCGGGTCTGCCCACAGCCACGACAAGGGCCGCAACCGCGACGAACGTCGCACCGTCACCGTCTTCGATCCCACAGACAAGCTAGCCGACACTGACTGGCAGCCGCATGTTACCGCCATCATCCGGGTTGAGCGCCACGTCTACACCCGCAACGCCAAGACTGGGCTGCTGCGGCACTCCGCCGAGACCGCCTTCTACGTTTCAAACACGCCGGTCACCGCCGCCCGCGCCGCCGAGGCCATCCGCGCGCACTGGAAGATCGAAAACACCTCGCACTACATCCGCGATGTCACCTTGGGCGAAGACCGCTCGCGCATCCGCACCAATCCTGGCGTGTTCGCCCGTCTGCGCAGCTTTGCCTTCAACATCCTCAAAGCTAACCAGACCGACACGCTCAGCCAAGACCGCTACCGGGCCGGTCTCGCAGGCATCAAAAACCTGCTCTCACTCACCGCCATTCGGGAGCGCTGAACAGCCCTGGATGTCCTGAGCCCCGCGCCACGGTCCCGACACCACCATCCCGGAACCCGACAAGAGCATCCTATCTAGTCAGCGCAGAGAACCGACGGACCCAGGAGAAAGGTGAACACCCAGTGTGCTGCGGCGCTGATCAGCGTTGTGGGCCACCGCTGATTTACACTCATCCACGGCGTGGCTCTATTTGGCATCTACTCAGCTTATGCTGCAAACTAAGTCGGCATATTGCAGCCTGGCAGCTTGGTAGCACTCGCATGCAGCAGCCTCGAGGCCGCGCCGGTCAAGCACGGTGACTTGGCCTCGCACGTAGGAGATCAGGCCCGCCCGCTGCAGCGCCGATGCGGCAATAGAAACGCTTGGGCGACCCACGCCCAGCATCAAACCCAGGAACTCCTGGGTTAAGGGGAAGCTGTCCTGGCGCGTCTGGTCATGCGTCGCAAGCAGCCACCGCGCACACCGCTCTAGGACGGGATGGACACGGTGGCATGCGGTGTTGCGGGCCAGCACGCCTATGAGCGCAAGGACGTAACGCAGCAACAGGCGGCGAAGGGCCGGTTCGCGGCCGAGTGCCAGGCGGAACGCGTCGGCTTCAATCCGTGCCGCGACACCTGGAACCTGAACGAGGCCCCGCACCGGAGCAAGTTCGGCTTCGAGCAGGATGGGCAAGCCCACCATGCCCTCTGCACCAACCGTTGTGGCCTCCAGCACCGAGCCGTCCGCCAGGTCCATCACCATGGAAACCACCCCATGGTGCGGAAAGTAAACGTGCTGGACAGGCCGACCAGGCTCCTCCAGAGTGGCCCCGAACGGCAACGCCACCTTTTCCAGGTCAGGCCACAGCCGGTCCAGCACGTCGGCCGGCAAAGACGCAAGCAGGTGATTGGTCCGGGTCATGTGACGAATTCCTGGAGTAAGCGGCAGCCTGCAGCACAGTCCGATTAGATAGCCTTCCTGGCACTCACAACTTGGGCGTACAAAATCGCCATGGTGACATAACTCCCAGTTGTCGCATCGCTTGACAAGAAGCGAACACCCCTATGTCTGTTAGCGAACATATCAGTCTGAGGGAAGCAATCAGTCGTGTCCGAACCCGTCACACGCGAACTGCCGCGAACCGGCCGCCTTTCCGACCTGAGACGGCATTTGCTGGAGGACACTTCCCTTGCCGTGCGGGAGTTCAGGAGCGGCCAGGACCTGACTCGCGAGGCCGACCTCCTGGCGCACTGCCCGCTGCTCCTCAATGGATTTGCTTGTTGCTACAAGCTGCTGGAAGATGGACGGCGGCAGGTCATCGCCCTGCACCTGCCGACCGAGCTGTGCAATTTGCCCACCTTGCTGCTCGGGCATCTTGCACACGGCATCAGCACGCTGTCCCCGGCACGGGTCGCATTCGTCCCGCACGCGACCATTCTTGCCTGGATGGGCGACCATCCCGACCGGATCAAGGCGCTTTGGCGGGCGACGCTGGTTGACACGGCTATCTTGCATGAGTGGGTCGTCAACACCGGGCGCCGCACGGCCTACCAGCGCACGGCACACCTATTGTGCGAGTTCCTGACGCGCATGCGCCGGGCTGGGCTGGCGGAAGGCCTGACCTGTTCGATGCCGTTCACGAGGCGGGAGTTGGCTGATGCGCTTGCGTTGACGGTGATACACGCCGGCCGAGCCCTGGAATGGTTGCGCGACGAGGACTTGGCAGAGATTAGGGACGAAACCCTGACCGTGCTCAACTGGTCCGGGCTCGCGAGCTTGGCAGGGTTCGATCCAACATATCTTCATCGTTGACATCGAACAAAGCCACCGCTTCCGGGGTTCCGCCCCTCACCGATTTACACTCTGCCCAGTTCGGTGAAAACCCAGCACCGGTGGCCAAGGGCAACCTATTCAGCCTGTTTTGGGTGGCAGCCAGGGGGCGCATGACTGGTTAGACATGGTGGCGACCAGCAAGCACGACATCCATACCAGCCGACAGGCGGACACGGCCGGCGCAGAGTTGATGCTGGTGGAGCAATTAAGCTGAGGATGCTGGCCATGTCGCAAGCGCGGTGCCTAGATCGGCGTTCAGGGTCTGGACAGCTTTTGAGCAATCTGAGGAGTTTGGCGTTACCGCTTGGTAAACCTGGACGATAAGAACTCGCAATCAGCGGTCGAATTGCGTTCATTGCGATACAAATTACGCCACTTCCAACTCCGAATGCGCTTCTGACATTTCTTAAGTTATTGAAGTCGCTTGCGTCGGTCCATGCACCACGCCAGCGTTGGCGCAAGCTCTGGCGTAATCCCATGCCAGCCCAGCTGGCGACGACGGACGCTGTCATCCCGCTCTGGCTATCCGGCTCCGCTCCATACTGCAAGCCGGCCGGTTGCCAAGTTAACAATGCTCCGTCGCCTGGTCCAGAGACCTGAACCTACCGCAAATACAGCCTCATTGTTCGAAATGCGCCAAACCTCATGCCAATGTGAAGCGACTTTAGCTTTGACTTGCGCCACCAACGGAGGATGATTGATGAGCCAGATAATGTGAAACTTTCAGGCGATGGATTGCAAGCGCGTATGAAGGCAACTTAGTAACCAACGTCCAGACCTTGTCGGCTTCTGTACGATGTCCTGTTTTCTGTGCCTAAGTTCTGCCTGAACTTAGGGAGATAAAACTTAGCAGACTGGCAAGTGCTCAGTAAATGCCAAACTGCCTGCTGCGGCAGATCCGCCCCTTGAGCAGGCTCAGGAATGTCAGGACGAAGGAAGAAAGTCGGAGAGAGTCTATTTTCGAAGATCACCCAATCCTTGCTTAGGCACGATCAATCCCCTCCTGCGTAACCGGAGTTAGCTGCATGACATACCAGCATTCTCTTACAATCCAGCCCATGTATATCGACCCACACATCCATATGATTTCTCGCACGACGGACGACTACGAGCGGATGCGCGACGCCGGCATCGTCGCGGTGATTGAGCCGGCATTCTGGATGGGCCAGCCCCGCACCTCCGTGGGATCGATGCAAGACTACTTCGCAAGCCTGCTGGGATGGGAGCGGTTCCGCGCCGGCCAGTTTGGCATCCGCCACTACTGCACCATCGGCCTGAACTCAAAGGAGGCGAATAACGAGCGGCTGGCCGAGGAGGTATTGGACCTGTTGCCGCTTTATCTGGAAAAGGACGGCGTGGTCGCCATCGGCGAGATTGGGTTCGACGACATGACTGCAGCCGAGGAGCACGCCTTTAACGTGCAACTGGCGCTGGCGCGCGAGCTGGACATGCTCGTGATGATCCACACCCCGCATCGGAACAAGAAGGTGGGCGCGCAACGGAGCATGGACTTGTGCGAGGAGCACGGACTCAACCCCGCCCGCGTGGTGATTGACCACAACAACGAGGAAACGGTGCGGGAGGTGCTGGACCGCGGCTATTGGGCCGGCTTCACCATCTATCCCCGCACCAAAATGGGCAACGAGCGTATGGTGGAGGTCGTCCGCCAATATGGGCCGGAACGCATTATCGTGGACTCCTCGGCCGACTGGGGCGCCTCCGACCCGCTGGCCGTGCCGAAAACCGCCGGGCTGATGCTTGCGCGCGGCATCGCGCCCGAGGCCGTGCGCGCAACCTGCTACGGCAATGCCCTGGCCGCCTACGGCGGAAGCGGACGGTTCAATGAGGCAGATTGGCTGGATCCACTGCCGATAGACCAGCGGCAGTTCTTCGATGGCAACTCTGTCCTGCGGGGCCAAGCGCCACGCGTCGAGGCTGCCGACCCCGTCCTGATTTCCTGACGGCCCGGCCATGCGCGTCGGACCCAATGGCCAGCATCATCTGGCCTACTGCACCAACGTCCATCCTGGCGAGGGCTGGGACGACACTCTGGCCCAGCTTCGGCGACACCTGCCGCCCCTCAAGGCCAAGCTCTCCCCCGCTGCGCCCTTCGGTGTCGGGCTGCGCTTGTCCAACCTGGCCGCGCGGGAACTGCTGGAAGGCGACCGCCTGCATCGCTTCTCCGCGTGGCTGGGGCAACAGGGGCTGTATGTCTTCACCCTGAACGGGTTCCCATACGGCAGCTTCCATGGCGGCCCGGTCAAGGACCGGGTGTATGCACCCGACTGGACCCAGCCGGAGCGGCTTGCATACACGATGCGCCTGGCCCGTATCCTGGCCGCGCTGCTGCCCGATGGGGTGGACGGCGGGATATCCACTGTGCCGGTCTCCTACAAGCGTTGGCACGCGACGGCTGCGAAGCGCAGGGCTGCGGCCGTCGCCGGGGCAGCGCAGTTGCTCGAAGCGGTCAAGATGCTCGCGCGCCTGGAGGCGGACACCGGAAAGGCCATCCACCTCGACCTGGAGCCAGAGCCTGACTGCCTGCTTGAGAACGCGGCGGAAACCTTGGCCTTCTTCCAAGATCACCTGTTGCCCGGCAATGCAGCGGATGGCGCGGCATTGGTGCTGCGGCACGTGCGGGTGTGCTGGGACGCCTGCCACGCCGCCGTAGAGTATGAGGCGGGCGCAGACGCACTGCGGCTGCTGTGCGCACACGGCATCTCGATAGGTAAGCTGCAGATCAGCACAGCACTGAAGGCGCCGTTGGGCAGCCCGGCGGAGCGTGAAGGACTGGCGGAGCGGCTGCGGCCCTTCGCCGAATCCACCTACCTACACCAAGTGGTCGAGCGCCGGGCAGACGGCACGCTGTGCCGCCACCCGGACCTGCATGACGCGCTGCACAGCATCTCGGACCCGATGGCGAGGGAATGGCGCGTCCACTTCCACGTGCCCATCTTCTGGCCGGACTGCGGCGGCCTCGCGACAACACAGGCGGAACTGCGGGATACCTTGGGCCAGGTGCTGGCCGATCCGTCATGCACCCACCTAGAAATCGAAACCTATACCTGGGACGTGCTGCCGCCGGTCCTGCGGCTGGATCTGCCTCAATCGCTGCTGCGGGAATACGGCTGGGTCCTCGGTGCGCTGGATTCGGCAATGGCGCGTCCATGCGCGGCGTAGCCCGGCCTGTCCTGCAGCGTCTTGCGGTGCTGAACGTGGTCGGGCTGACCCCGGGGCTGCTGGGACAGGACATGCCGTTCCTGTCGGGCTGGATTGAGAGCGCGGCCCAAGCGGCGCTGCGTCCAGGCCTGCCGGCTGTGACCTGCTCGGTGCAGACCACGATGCTGACCGGCATGTCTCCGTCACGGCACGGCATCGTGGGCAATGGCTGGTACGACCGGGACGCCGCGGAAATCCGCTTCTGGCGCCAATCCAGCCATCTGGTGCAGGCGCCGCGGGTATGGGATGCGGCCCGCGCCCTCGACCCGGCTTTTACCTGCGCCAACCTGTTCTGGTGGTTTGCCATGTATGCCGGCGCCGACATCGGCGTGACGCCGCGGCCGATGTATCCAGCGGATGGGCGCAAGATTCCTGACCTGTGGACACGTCCTGCCGGTCTGCGCGACACGTTGCAAGATTCACTGGGACGCTTCCCGTTATTCGAGTTCTGGGGGCCGCGCACGAGCATACGTTCCAGCCAATGGATCGCCGATGCAGCGCGGACGGTGGAAGCCGAGCACGCGCCAAGCCTATCACTGGTTTACCTGCCCCATCTTGACTACGTGCTGCAACGGGAAGGGCCGGGCGGCGCCGGTGTTGCGGCCGATCTGCGGCGATTGGACGCCGTACTGGCCGGGCTGATCCCGTTCCTGGAGGGGCGGGGCGTGCAGGTCCTTGTGCTGTCGGAATACGGCATCACGCCCGTTTCTCGCCCGGTCCACTTAAACCGCGCACTGCGGAAGGCCGGCTGGCTTGCAGTGCGCGAGGAGCTAGGACGGGATGTGCTGGACCCCGGCGCCAGCGACGCCTTCGCGGTGGCGGACCACCAGGTCGCGCATGTTTACCTACGGGACTCGCAGCTCGGGCCTAGGGTGCAGAGCGTACTGGGGCGTCTGCCAGGCGTGGAGCAGGTACTGAACCGGACAGCGCAGGCAGAATGCGGCTTGGACCATCCTCGTGGGGGCGACCTGGTTGCGATTGCGGCGCCGGACGCCTGGTTCACTTACTATCATTGGCTGGACGACCGCCGGGCGCCGGACTTCGCGCGCACGGTGGATATTCACCGCAAGCCCGGCTACGACCCCGTCGAGCTATTCATAGACCCGGCCCTTCGTTTCCCACGGGCCAAGGTCGCATCCATCCTGGCGCGCAAGGCCATGGGACTTCGCACCCTGCTGGACGTGATCCCCTTGAACGCCGGGCTGGTGCGCGGCTCGCATGGGCGGGCGTCCGACGATGCCGGGGACGGGCCGCTGGTTGCCACCAAGGCCCGGGCACTGCTGTCGAGGGGCGTGGTGGATGCTGCCGACATCCATGACCTGATCTTGGCGCACCTATTCGGCCCAGAGGATCATGTTACGGCGAACAAGCGAGCCAACCGCATCGAAATTGGCCAAAGCGCCAGCACTGCCAAGCCATGAACCGGTCCGGCGAACCCGGCCGCAAGCGCGGCGTCCAAAAGGATCAGCGACAGCACGCCCGCCCGCACGGCTCCGCCAATGGCTGCTGGCCGCGGGTTCCGCGCCGCCGTCACGAAGGGCGGCAGCACCCGCCAGGCAAGCAGCGCCAGAAAGAACAGCCCATACGGCAGCAAGTGCCCCTGCTGCGCCTGCACGCCTGCAAGGGAACCCAGCACTGCGGCCAGCAGGACAACGGCCAGCCATCCCGTGCCGCGTTTGCCGCCATGCACCTCTCCCCGACTGATGGCGGTGATGGCGGCGACATAGGCCACCGGCAGCAGGATGAGAAACCACACAGCACCCAGCGCCGTCGGCAGTGCGCTCACGCCCAGCATCAGGTTCAGTCCGCGGCACAGCCCCATCACCACAGGGCCAGCCAAGGGATGATGCTTGGCCCATCCATCATAAAGCAGGATCATCGCAGCCGTTGCCGCGGCTACGGCGCCGCTGGCAGCGGATACGGCGAACGCCGCTATGATTCCTGCCGCCAGCAGCCCGCCTCCCAGCCACCCGGCCCCGGTCCGGCTGGCTCTCCCGCTTGGGATTGGGCGCTCCGGGCGTTCCCGTGCATCCAGGTCCGCGTCGATCACGTCATTCAGCACGATGCCGCCAGCATACAGGGCAGCGGTCGCAACCAGCAGGCCGGGCAGCCCCGCCGATGTTGCGGCAGCTGCCGCCCCGGCCAACACGTCTGCCAGGGCGGTCATCACGTTCGCTGGGCGGGTGAGCGTCAGGTAGGCCCAAAGTCGGTTGGCTTGGCCAGGGCGTGGGGATGCCGTCGTAATGCTCATGCGGGTCTCCAATGTGTAAAGCGGGTGCAGGCGTTGCGGGCTGTCAGCCATAGGACGGAGATGACGGAATGAACCAGATCAGCAGGGCACCGGGTGCCCTCCCTGCGCTTCGTGCCTGGCTCGCCGCGGACGGAGAGAATGGCCTGGCTTGGCTCGGCGAAGCTGCGGACGGCCTCGCCGCGGGCAGAGAGGAGCGGGCCATGTTCGCAGCTTTTGCTGCGGCACCCCGGCATGTCGGGCGGGAGGAGCTTCCGGCCCTTCAACGCCCAGGCTGGGCGTTGAAGGGCTGGACGCGTGACCAGGCAGCCCGGGCCGTCCTGCTGCTGACCCGTTCGCCTGATGCTGGATACCTGCCTATGCTTGACCGGTTGTTCCGGGCGGCAGACCTTGGCGAGTTGGTTTGTCTCTACCAGGCACTCCCCCTGTTGCCATTCCCGGAGGCACACCGGATGCGAGCGGCGGAGGGGCTGCGTAGCAACATTCTTCCGGTGTTCCGTGCCGTGGCATTGAGCAACCCGTATCCGGCAGCCTGGCTGGACGAAGGGGCGTGGAACCAGATGGTCGTGAAGGCAGTGTTCGTCGGCTGCCCCCTGCACGGGATCGTTGGCCTCGACGACCGGGCGAACCCGGTGCTGGCGGCCATGCTGGTGGACTACGCGCGTGAACGCCGGGTCGCTGGACGTCCAGTGCCGGCGGGCCTGTGGCGGCTGGTCGGGCCATTCGCCAATCAAGGCCGGGCGCTGGACGAGATGTGCCAGACCCTGGACGGCGGTGGACCGGGCGCACAAGCAGCCGTCCTTGCCATGTCCTATAGCGATGACCCGGTGATCGTGGCGATGGCGGACGCGCGGCCAGATCTTGCAGCCCTTGCAAGGTCCGGCAAGCTGTCCTGGGAGGTGCTGGGTGTTTAGGCAACTCCGGTTTGGGATGGCGCTGTTGGTCATTTACTTGGCCGTTGGTTGAGTGCCTGGACCTGTGCCTTCACAAATCAGCTGGTGCAAACGTGCTGCACGGAATACTCAGGAGAATGCGCGGTCTTTTGACACTGCGCCGCCGCTTTGGTTCGGAAGCCGCGGCAACAATGGCGAATTTCGAACATAATCTGGCAGCCATCCGCACTGTCGATCCATTTCCCGGACTACTTGTCTCCTAGCGCTTTCTAAGTTGTTTAGCGCAGAGCATAACCGCACTTCATCTATAGGTACGTTGAAAGTCACCGTTGGAAAGTATGGATATCAGCGTGCATGACATTCTCCCGCATTTGGGAGAAGGAAGTATCGTATTTGTCGGCCTGATGGGCGCGGGCAAGACCAGCATCGGCCGCCGCATGGCCGCCCGCATGGGCCTGCCGTTCCGCGACGCCGACGCCGAGATCGAGCTGGCCGCCGGCTGCAGCGTGCCGGAGATCTTCCGCCGCTACGGCGAGCGCGACTTCCGCGACGGCGAGCGCCGGGTGATCCGCCGCCTGCTGGCCGGAGACCCGCTGGTGCTGGCGACTGGCGGCGGCGCCTACATGGACGCGGAAACCCGCGCGACCATCCGGCGCGAGGGCGTGTCGGTCTGGCTGCGCTGCAAGCTGCCCACCCTGGTCCGCCGAGTCGCCGGGCGCAGCAACCGCCCGCTGCTGGCCGACGGCAACGCCGCCGACACGCTGGCCCGGCTGATGGAGGTCCGCCACCCCACCTACGCCGAAGCCGACGTGGTCGTTGACTGCGGCGACGAGCCGCCGGACCACACCACCGCCAAGGTGCTGCAAGCCCTACGCGACTGGCGCCCGGCCCGGCGGCTGCACGTGGCGCTGTCGTCGTCCGCCTATGACGTGGTGGTCGGCGATGGCTTGCTGGCCCGCGCCGGCGCCCTGCTGGCACCGGTGATCCCGCAAAAGCGCGCGGTAGTCGTCACCGACAAAACGGTGGCCGCCCTGCACCTGCCGGCACTGCTGGACGGGCTGGCGCAGACCGGCATCCGGACCAGCACCGTCGTAGTGCCGCCGGGCGAGGCGTCCAAGAGCATGGACGGCTATGCCCGCGTGGTAGGGGCGCTGCTGGACGCCGGGGTGGAGCGGCGGACGACCGTGATAGCACTCGGTGGCGGCGTGGTCGGCGACCTGGCCGGGTTCGCCGCAGCGACGACGCTGCGGGGCCTGCCGTTCGTGCAGGTGCCGACGACGCTGCTCGCCCAGGTGGACAGCAGCGTCGGCGGCAAGACCGGCATCAACACCGTGCACGGCAAGAACCTGCTCGGCGCCTTCCACCAGCCGCGCATGGTGCTGGCGGACACCGGCGTGCTGGGCACCCTGCCGCCGCGGGAGTTGCGGGCGGGCTATGCGGAGATCGTGAAGGCCGGGCTGATCGGCGACGCCGCGTTCTTCGACTGGTGCGAGGCGCAAGGGGCGGCGCTGACCGGCGGCGACCCGGCGCTACAGGCCGAGGCGGTGCTGCGCGCCTGCGCCTTCAAGGCCGCGGTGGTCAGCGACGACGAGCGGGAGGAGGCGCCGAACGGCGGGCGCGCCCTGCTGAACCTCGGCCACACGTTCGGCCACGCGCTTGAGGCGGAGGTCGGCTA
>CAXTDP010000004.1:0-34254 GCA_964242295.1 uncultured Acetobacteraceae bacterium
CCCGAAGGCGGCGTAGCCCGCCAAACCGTCTGTCCAGGGGCTATTTCCTCAACAGATCCACCGCGCGCGGGGCGCGCACCATCATGGCAAGGATATCAGGCACTTGACCGCTACTTGGGGTGACGTTCAGGCCCTATTTCCTCAGCAGTATCGAAGGCGGGTCAACTTCAGTCAGGCACGCCGACATTGATCCCGGGCAGGGCGGTGATCGGGTGCAGCAGGCCTTCGGTCTGCCGCCATGGACGGCCGAAGGCCACGCGCAGCAGGCGACCAGTCTCGATCGCCACCTGCGCGCCGCTGCGGCGGCGGACACCACGGCGCCAGCGCCTCGGGCGTGACCCGGACGGTCAGGCTCCCGCGCCGCTGCAGCGCCCTGTCGTGGTCTGGCCAGTTGACGACCTTGCAACGCGCCCACGGGATTGTGTGGCGGCGCGCCCCGTGAGCCTTGCAGGGCAGCGGCGGTCCAGAGGACGCAGGAGCAGCCCTATACGCCCGTCCATCCCATCGCCAAAGCCGGCCGACCGCGACCTATGCATCAAGGCCGATGCAAGGCGATGATCTCACAACAAGAAATGGCGGACAGATGGGTCCCGGCCGGTACCGACCGGGACCCATCTCTGCGGCGTTTCCTGCGTCCAATCAATATGGAAAGCCTAATCCCAGCGGGTGCCGGTTCGGGCGCTTATTCGCGCTTGGACAGGCACTGAAGCTCAGGACGTGATCTTGAGAGCATGGATGCTGAACAGGTTGGCAGGGTCTGTCCAACTGGCGACGGGGTCGTAGCCGGCGGAGCGGGCGAGATCCGCGAACCCATCCAGGGTATACTTACAGGAGTTCTCGGTATGGATGGACTCACCCCGCGCAAAGCCGACCCGATCGCCGCCGATCCGGACCGACTGTGCCGTGCGGCTGACCAGGTGCATCTCCACACGACTGTCCCCCGCATTCCAACGGGCCTCGTGAGTGAACGCCGACAGGTCGAAATCCGCGTCGAGTTCGCGGTTGATGCGCGTCAGGAGGTTGAGGTTGAAGGCGGCAGTGACGCCAGAAGCATCGTCGTAGGCCGCCTCAAGGACCGCAGCATCCTTGAGCAGGTCAACGCCGACGATCATCATCGAGCCGCGCCCCAGCAGTTGGCCCGTGCGCCGGAGGAAGCCGGCCGCCTCAAAAGGAGTGAAATTGCCAATGGTGGAGCCTGGGAAGAACCCGGCGAGGCGGCGGGGTTGGCTGCCGAGCAGTCGGGGCAGGGCGAAGCGGTTGGTGTAGTCGGCGCAAACCGGAGCGATCCGCAGGCCGGGGAAGTCGGATGCCAAGCTGGCCGCCGCGGTCAGGAGGTGCCCCCGGGAGATGTCCACCGGAACATAGACGGCTGGGTAGCGCAGGGCGGCAAGGAGCAGGCGGACCTTGACCCCCGCGCCGGAACCGAATTCGACCAGGCCGGCATGGGGGCCAACGAGGGTGGCAATCTCGGGCGCGTGGACCTGTAGCAGGGTGCATTCGGTCCGGGTCGGGTAATACTCCGGCAACTCGCAGATCAGGTCGAACAAGCGCGAGCCTTCTGCGTCATAGAAGAACTTGCAGGGCAGCGTCTTGGGCGTGCTGCCGAGGCCCTGCAGGACGGCGGCCCGGAACTCGGTGACGGTGGGTTCCAGGTCGTGCAGGGACTCCAGCGCGTGAGCGTGGCTCATAGGTCCTCCGCCAGGCGGAACCCGGAAAACTGCCAGCGCGCATGTGGCGGGAAGAAGTTCCGGTAGGTCAGACGGTCGTGCCCAGCCGCGGTAGCGCAGGACCGCCCGCGCAGGACCATCTGATTGACCATGAACTTGCCATTGTATTCGCCGAGCGCGCCGGGCTCGGGACGGTAGGCCGGATAGGGCGTATAGGGGCTGGCGGTCCACTCCCAGACATCCTGCGCAACGCCGGGGCGCAGCGGCTGTGGATGAGGCTGCAGGCCCGGCCGAACGGCATCCTCCCCGTGCAAACGGGCTGCGACCTCCCATTCGAACTCGGTTGGCAGCCGGCACCCGGCCCACTCGGCATAGGCGGCGGCCTCGTAGAAGCTGACGTGGCACACAGGTTCGTCGTCGCGGACGGGTTGCAGACCGTGCAGCGTATAGGTCTCCCAGCCGTCTGCGCCAGGCTGCCAGTAAGCCGGCGCGTCCCACCCGGCGGATTGAGCCAGGCTCCAGCCCTCGGACAGCCAAAGGTTGACGCGCTGATATCCCCCGTCCCGCATGAACGCCTTGAACTCGCCGTTGCTGATGGGGCGCTCGGCAATGGCGCAGTCGCGCAACAGTGCGGGATGAGCCGGCCCTTCATTGTCGAAGGCGAAGCCCAAGCCCTGAGGGTGGCCGATCTCATGGATGCCGCTGGGGACGCGCCACATCGCCGGCGGCGGCAGGGCACGCACCGGAGGCCGGGCTGGCGCCGGGGCATAAACGGGGTGGATCGGGGAGCCGCCGAAGGCGTGCTTGATGTCGGTCAGCAGCAGCTCCTGGTGCTGCTGCTCGTGATGCAGGCCCATGACGGCGAGGTCGGCGACCTCGTCGCTGCAATCGCCGAGCAGACGGTGCATGGCGTCATCCACGTGACCGCGGTAGTCGGCGATGGCGGCGATGCCGGGGCGGCTGAGAGTGCCGCGGGATGGCCTGGGATGCCGGGGACCAACCGCCTCGTAGTAGGAGTTGAAGACGTAGTTGAACGCCGGATCGAACTCCCGGTAGCCCGACAGGTGCGGCTTTAGGAGGAAGGTCTCGAAGAACCAGGTCGTATGCGCACGGTGCCACTTTGCCGGGCTGGCGTCGGGCATGGACTGGATCGTCTGATCCTCGGCGGACAAGGGGGCGGCGATGGCCTCCGTCTCGCTCCGGACCCTGCGATACAGGAGGGCTGGAGAGGTTCCCGGGGTTGCAGCAGTGGGCAGCGGCGCTGCCGGCGCAATGGACCGGACATTGGTGTTCGACATGCAAGGTAGCCTCTGTGGCAGGGCGATCTACGTGGCGACGGTGGACGGACTTCAACAGGTTTGCCAGGGGTAAGGTTTCCGCTTGGCGTGATCCGCCGTAGCGTGGCCGCCATGCACACCGCCGCACTCCCTTGCCAGCGCCACCTGTTCGACCTTCCCGGCCATGTCAGCTACCTGGATGCGGCGGCATGGGCGCCGTTGCCCCATCCCGTGCGCGCGGCGGGCGAAGCCGGCATCCTGTCGAAGGCCCGGCCCTGGGCGCATTCCCGCGATGACGACGCCGTTTGGGCTGAGCGTGCCCGCGCCGCGGCGGCCCGGCTGATCGGCGCCACGGCGGACGACATGGCCATCGTCGGCTCCGTCAGTCACGGCATCGCTACCGCGGCGCGCAACCTGCCGGCTGCACTCGGCGGCCGCATCTTGCGGGTCGCGGACGAGTTCCCGTCCCTGTGCCACGCCTGGGACCGGGTGGCCGCCGAGCGCGGCCTGGTTGTCGAAGCCGTGCCGCGCCCGGGCAATGGCGACTGGACGGCGGCGTTGCAGGAGGCGATTGCCCGCCCGGGCGCCCCGCCCCTCGCTGTCGCCACGCTGACGCCGCTGCACTGGTCTGACGGCGCGCTGATTGACCTGGACCGTCTCGCGCCTGCCATCCGCGCCGCCGGGGCCGCGCTGGTCGTGGATGCCACCCAGGCTGCCGGCGCGGTGCCGCTGGACGTCGCCCGGCTGCAGCCCGACTTTCTGGCGTTCCCAACATACAAGTGGGCGCTGGGTCCCTACAGCGTCGCGTTCCTATATGCCGCCCCGCATCGGCAGGGCGGCCTGCCGCTGGAGGAGAACACCGGCAACCTGCCGCCTGCCAAGGGCGCGCGGCGCTATGACAAGGGCGAGCTCAACGACCCGGTGGCGCTGCCGATGGCCGCGACCGGCATGGAGATGGTTGCCGGCTGGGGCGTGGCGGCCGTGTCGGCGCGCTTGCGGGGGCTAACCGACCTGCTGGCGGAGGGCGCCGCAGCCCTGGGAGTGCCGGTGGCGCCTCGCCGTCTGCGGTCCCCGCACATCCTCGGCCTTCGCCTGCCGGGGGGCTTGCCAGCCGGCCTTATCGGGCGATTGCGCGCCGATGGAGTCTTTGCCAGCGAGCGGTTAGGTGGCCTGCGCCTCAGCCCGCATGTGTGGGCCGACGAGGCGGACGCAGCGCGGTGCCTGGCGGCCTTGCAGGCCGCACTGCCGTAGCGGTTGGTGTTGGTTCTACACCGAGATAATAGCCCGCCGTGGATAAAGCCTGTGTCACTGTATGCGCGCCGCTGGCGGAAAGGTTGGTCGTTCCATAGTGTGACCGAACCCACGTATGAGTCGAACCCAGGGCACCCCGATTGCGCCAGGGGTCGCAAGGTCCGAGACCGCGTGACCTAGGCTCTGATCCAGAGGTGCCCTGCGTCGGCGACGCAAACGATGTCAGCAGCACGCCCTCCAGCGACAGCAGGGCGCCGTCCAGCCCATAAGGGAAGAGGTCGAACATCGGCACGCCCGGAACCAGCCCTGCGTCCACCACCACCCAGCCGGCTACCAGTGCAAGCTGACACGCTGAAGGCCGGCCTGCCTGCGGCCTTCCCGAGCGGCGTTGTGCTTGGACGGCATGGAGAGAATGTGAGTCCGATGTCAGCGTCAGGCCATCAAGCCGCATTCGTGCACCGGTGCCGCAGCCTGCAACACAACGCGGCCGACCGCGCCCTTTGCTTCCATGACAGCGTGCCCACGCGCCGCGTCTGCCACGTCGAACACCGCTGCGACCTCCGGCTTGACGCGGCCGCGCGCGACTAGGTCTGTCACCCGCACCAAGTCGTCCAGCGTGGCATGGCTGCTGCCGACCAGCTCGATCTCCTTTAGGATGCCGATGGCCGGGTTGAACGGCACGTTGCCCGGCTGCACGTTGCCCACTATGACCAAGCGGCCTCCGGGCCGCAGGGAGCGGACGCTGGAAGCGAAGGTGGGCGTGCCGGTGATCTCGATGACCGCCGCGACGCCCAGCCCGGCGGTCAGGTCCTTCACCGCACCGTGGAACTGCATGTCCGGCGAGACCACGACATCATCCGCCCCTGCCGCCCGGATCCGTGCCGCCTTCTGGTCGGAGCCGGTCAGTGCGATCACGCGGCAATCCATGTTGCGCGCTAGCTGGACCGTATGCAGGCCCACGCCGCCACCGGCGCCGGTGATCAGCACGGGATCGCCCGGCTTCAAACGCGCCCGGCCGAGCGCATGGAAACCGGTGCCCACTGCGCAGCTCAACACTGCGCCGGTGATGAAGTCGATAGCATCGGGCAGGTGCACGGCATTGCGTTCGGTCGCAACCACATAATCGCCGTAGCCGCCGCTGAGGTCCTCACCGTAAAAGCCGTATCCCTCGCGGCAAACGTTGCTGCGCCCCTCGCGGCAGGCCTGGCAGACGCCGCAGGACTGGCGCTGGTTCAGCGCCACCCGGTCGCCCCGCTTGAAGCGGGTGATCAGTGCGCCGACCTCCTCGACCACGCCGGAAATCTCGTGTCCGATCACCGCAGGCAGCTTGGTGAGCGGGAAGGCGCCCTGCCGGTTGAGCAGGTCGTGGCCGCATATGCCGCAAGCGGCGACGCGAACCAGGAACTGGTCGGCGCGCGGTTCGGGCCGGGTCACCTGCTCGCAGACGAAGACGGAAGGATCGCCGAAGCGGGGCAACACCGTCGCGCGCATATGGGCCATGAGGTTCAGAGCCTGTTCGAGGTTGCGAGAAGCCTTGCCAGCTAACGCAACGTTCCGTTTCCAAAAATGGAACGGCTACGGCTGCTGTAAACGCCGGAGCACAGGAAAGCCGCGTCAGGTGCCTGCCATAGCAGCATGGCCGGGCAAGCCTCCTAAGCGTCAATCACAGCGCGGGCGTATTGCTCGCGGTGCCAGGTAGCATCGCCTGCCATATACTCCAGGACCTTGGCCCGCTTCAGGAAGAAGTGCAGGTCGTATTCCCAGGTGAAGCCGATGCCGCCATGGATGTGAACGCTCTCGTTCACCACGGCGCGGGCCATGTCGCCGGCATACGCCTTGGCCAGCGACACCGCCGCGGCCTGCCCCGCGTCATTCTGTGCCAGCGCCCAGTGTGCGTAATAGGCGGCCGAGCGGCTGGTTTCGTAGTTCACCATCATGTCCGCCAGCTTGTGCTTGATCGCCTGGAAGGAGCCGATCGCCCGGCCAAACTGTTTCCGCTGCTTGGCATAATCGAGCGTCATCGCCAGCGACCGGCCCGCGATGCCGGTCAGTTGCGCCGCCGAGGCCGCTGCCATGGTTCGCATCCCGTGCTGCACGGCCACGCCGTCCGTACCACCCAACAGCGCCTCGGCCGGCAGGGTCACGTTCGCGAAGTCCAGCGCCGACATGCGGGAAGTAGGGTCCACCAGCACGTGCGACGTGAGAGTGATGCCTGTCGTCTCGGGATTACAAACAAAGAAGGCCAGTTGCCCGGCTTCGCCCACACGAGCCGCGACCAGCACGTGGCTGGCCAAATGCCCGAAGCACACCATCTGCTTGCGCCCGCTGAGCTGCCAGCCATTGCCGGACGGGGTGGCCGTGGTGGCAATCTCCTGCGGATCGAAAGAGGTCGGCGAGTCCTGCACCGCGATGGAAAGCTTGATCTGCCCCTCGGCAATGGCGGGCAGCAACTCCGCCTTCTGCCCCTCGGTCCCGAAACGGGCGATGATGTCGCTGGCCAGGATGGTTTCTGGCACCACGCCGGGCGTCAGCGTTTCACCGAAGGTTTCGAACAGCAGCGAGGTGTCGGTCAATGACAGGCCAAGCCCGCCATAAGCCTCCGGTATCAACACCGTGGTCAGGCCGAGCTCCGTCAGCCCCTTCCACAACTCGCCGGGCAGGCCTGAGCCGGACAGGGAAGCGCGCAATTGCGGTGAAGCCCAGTTGTCGTCCAGGTAGGCGCGGATGGTGTCGCGAAGCTCGTACTGCTCCGCGGTGAAATCGAAGTTCATGCCGCTACCGGCTCCTTCGGCAGGCCGAGCACGCGCTCGCCGATGATGTTGCGCTGCACCTCCGAAGTGCCGGAGTAGATGGTCGAGGCCTTGGAGCTGAGCCAGTTGAATTGCGCGGCGCCGCCGGCCAGCACGGCCGGGTCACCGGCTGCGAGCGGGGCAGAGGGGCCTTGCAACTCCACCGCCAACTCCGCCATGCGGGTCCACATGTGACTCCAGTACAGCTTGGTGAAGGACGCCTCCGGACCCAGCTCCTTGCCGTTCAGCACCTTGCTAAATGCACGCAGGATGTTGAGGCGCAGCAGGTCCACCTCCATGGCGACGGCCGCGATCTTCTGCCGTGCCAGCGGGTCCTTGGAAATGGGATGGCCGTTGCGCTGCGTGCTGCGGGCGAACTCGATCAGCCGGTCTAGATCGTACTTGAAGCGGACCTGGCGATACAGCGCCTCCTCCGGCCCCCGCTCAAAGGTCAGCGTCGTCATCGCAATCGACCAGCCGGAATTGATGGCTCCCACCAGGTTCTCGGCGGGCACCTCGACGTTGTCGAAGAAAACCTCGCTGAACTCCGTGTCGCCGTTGATCTGCACCAGCGGCCGGATGACGATGCCCGGCGTGCGCATGTCCACCAGCAGGAAGCTGATGCCCTTGTGCTTGGCCACCGTGGTGTCGGTGCGGCACAGCAGGAAGCACCACTGTGCATACTGGGCGAAGCTGGTCCAGACCTTCTGGCCGTTGACCACGAACTTGTCGCCCCGCAGCTCCGCCCGGCAGCAAATGGAGGCCAGATCGGAACCGGAGTTCGGCTCGGAAAAGCCTTGGCACCAGACTTCCTCGCCGGACAGGATGGGGCGCAGGTAACGCTCCTTCTGTGCCGGTGTCCCGTAGCGGATCAGGGTGGGGCCGGCCAGGTTGCGGCCGACGATGTTCAGCCCCTCCGGCGCCCTGGCACGCGCCATCTCTTCCAGGAAGATCGCCTGCTCGACCAGCGTGGCGCCGCGGCCGCCGTACTCCCGCGGCCAGGCGATGCCGGCCCAGCCCGCCTCGGACAGCTTGCGGTCCCAGTCGCGCTTGAACACCGCCCGCTCCGCCTCGTTCAGCGGCTCGTGCATGGTGTCGCCCCAGCCGTACGGCAATGCGGAGCGCACCCAGTTGCGGACCTCGGCACGGAAAGCGTCCTGTTCCGCCGTGTAGTTGAAATCCATGGGTTACCTCAGGCAGTTGGGGTGGGTTTGGTGAAGTTCGGCTTGCGGCGGTCGGCAAAGGCGGCCAAGCCCTCCCGGTGCTCGTCCGTGCTGGCGGCCACGGCCTGGGCCAGCGCCTCCAGTTCCATCATGTCGGCCAAGCTGGCAGTGGAGGACAGGTTGAGCGCGGTTTTGGTCAGCGACATCGCAACCGCCGGGCCACGGGCGATCTCAGAAGCCAGGCTGCCGGCTGCATCCATCAACTCCGCGGCAGGGACCACGTGGTTGACGAAGCCGAGGCTGGCCGCTTCGGCGGCTGTCACGTCGCGGCCGGTGAAACACAGCTCCTTGGCCCGGTTCAGGCCCAGGACGCGGGTGAGGAAGTACAGGCCACCGGAGTCCGGGACCAAGCCGACACGGACGAAGATTTGGCTGAACACCGCCGTGTCTGCCGCCACGATCATGTCGCAAGCCAGTGCCAGGTTGAAGCCGGCGCCCACCGCGAAGCCGTTGACCGCCGCGATGGTCGGCTTCTTCAGGGTGGCCAGCGGCACCAGCACGGTGGACAGGATGTGGTCCAGCTTGCGCTTGGTCGCGGTTGGTCCGGCCTCCGGCTGCATCTCCTTGATGTCGCCGCCGGCGCAAAAGCCGCGCCCGGCCCCGGTCAGCAGCACGGCCCGCACCGCCGGGTCGGAGCCGGCCCGCGCGACGGCGTCCGCCAGGTCCGCTTTCAACGCTGCGTTCAGGGCGTTCAGCGCGCCGGGCCGATTCATCGTGATACAGGCGACATTGCCGCTCACGTCGTAGAGCAGGTTCTCATACATGGCCGCGCGCTCCCGCAGCGGAGGGTAGTGAGGATGTCGGGGGGGCCTCCGATTGCGCAATGCCGGGCGCCGCGCCGCGCAGGCCACGGCGCAGTATCTTGCCGGTGGGACCTTTCGGCAGCTCCGGCAGCACCTCAATGGTCTTGGGCAGCTTGAAGTAGGCCAGCCGCGCCTTGCAGATGGACAGCAGGTCTTCGACCTCGGCCTCCATGCCGGGCTTGAAGGCGACATAGGCGTAGGGAACCTCGCCGAACAGCTCGTCGTAGCTGGCCACCACGGCGGCCTCGGCCACGGCGGGATGGCTATACAGCGCTTCCTCGATGTCGGCGGGATAGATGTTTTGGCCGCCGCGGATGATCACGTCCTTCTTGCGGTCAACGATCCAGAAGTAGCCGTCATCGTTCATGATGCCGACGTCGCCGGTGTGCAGCCAGCCATGCGCCAAAGCCAGGGCCGTTTCCGCTGGCTGCTTGTAGTAGCCCGCCATCACGTTGGGACCGCGTATGCCGATCTCGCCGGCCTGGCCGTGCGGCAGCGCGGTGCCGTCCTCGCCCAGGATCTCCACCTCCAGCCCCGGCACGGCCCGGCCGATCGACTTTTCCAGGATCTGTTGCCCGTCCGCGTCCAACTCGACCGCGAGGGTAGTGACCAGCGCCGTCCCTTCGGTGAGGCCGTAGCCAGTGAGCACCGTAAGGCCGGCACCGAAATAGGTGCGCGCCATCAGCAGCAGCGGCGTGGGCACCGGCGCGGCGCCGACCATGATCCGGGTCAGCGAACCCAAGTCGTAACGGGCGACATCGGGATGAGACAGCACCTTTTGCAGCATGGTCGGCACGCAGGGGAACACGGTGCAGCGCCGGTGCTCGATGGCGCGCATGCACTCGACTGCATCGAACTTTGGCAGCACCACCAGCGTGCCGCCGGTGACGGTGGTGGCGTTGATGCATTGATTCAGCGCGAAGGTGTTGAACAGCGGCAGGGCGCACAGGATGGTGTCGGCGCCGGTATAGCCGAGCCATTCCGGCGAGAGATCGTAGTTGGATGCCAGGTTGGCCTGGGTAAGCATGACCCCCTTCGCCCGGCCTGTCGTCGCGCTGGTGTAGAGCATCTGTCCCAGTGCCTCGCCCGGCAAGTCGAGCGGCGCCTCGAACGCGCCAGCCTCACCCTCCAGCACGCCGGCGGGGGAATGGAAGCCGTCATCCGCCTCGGCCCTGTCCAGCACGAAGATGCGGCGGACCGAAGGGCAACGATTGGAATAGCCAGGCCCGAACCGGTCCATCAGCGAGGCTTCGGCGATCACGTAATCCGCCTCGCACTGGTTGACTGCGTGCTCTACCTCCTCCGGCTGATACAGCGTATTCAACGGCATCACTACGCCGCCAGCGGCGAAGCAGGCGTACTGAAGGAACATGAAGTCCGGCCTGGAGCCGACGAAGAAGGCCACCTTGTCGCCGGGCTGCAGCCCCTGGCGGGCCATGCCGTCAGCCAAGGCGCAGACCCGGTGGCGCCACTCGGCAAAGGTGATCTCGCGCTCGCCGAACACCAGGGCAAGCTTGTCCGGCCGCTCTCGCGCCTGCCGGAACAGGTTCTCAGCACGGTTCATGGCTCAGCCCTGCTGCTGGTGCCAGGCAATGGCGCCCTTGACGCCGACCTCCTTGATCTTCTCGGTGGTCTCGGTCGCACCCGGGCCGAAATGGGCGATGGCATCCCATTCCGCCCCGAACATTGCCGCGGTGCGGAACCCTTGGATGTCCATGATCCGGTTGATGGCCAGCTTCTTCAGCCGCAGCAGGTCGGGCGGGGTGCGGGCGATCGCCTGCGCCATGGCCATAGCGACCGATTCCAGCTCGGCCTCCGGCACGGCGCGGTTGGCCCAGCCCCACTGATGCGCCTCGGTGCCGCTCATCTCACTGCCGGCGATGTAGGACATCTCGCGCGCCTTCTTGGGGCCTACCAGCCAGGTCCACATCGTGCTGATCAGCCCGCCGCCAAGCGGCAGGGACGGCCACCGGATGCGGCAATCCTCGGCCACCAGCGTGATGTCGCAGCAGATCGCCAGCATGGTGGCGCCGGCGATGCAGAAGCCGTGCACCTGCGCCACGATCGGCTTGGGGAACTCGTAAACCTGCAGCCACTTGTCGATCATGCCCTGCAGGTCCTCGCGGTCCCGGGTAATCCCCTTCTCGTGCGGCGAGTGCGCCCCGGGCGCCACGTCGTATCCCGCGGAGAAGGCGCGGCCGGCGCCTTTCAGCACCACGACCCGCACCCCGGCATCCGCTCCGGCCCGGGCCAGCGCCGCCATCAGGTCGGACAGCATCTCGGCATTGAAGGCGTTCAGCTTGTCTGGCCGGTTGAGCGTCAGCACGGCCACGGTCCCAACCTGGTCGTAGAGCACTGTGGACACCCGTATTCCTCCGATTTTTTTTCGGGATAGCATGGGCGAACGCCCGTGTAAACGGTTTCAGGCGGGCCCCTGCGTAGGCATCCAGCGCGAGGAAAACTTGTGGAACCCGAACCTGCATCGGCTTATAGCGGCGTGGAATCGACGGGATGAGGATGGGCGAACGATGGCCTACACGATCCACACGCTACGCCTGGGTGAGCTATACCTGCCCGGCGCGCATGAGAGCGGCGACTGGACGCCGGTCTGCGCCTGGCTGCTGAACGATGGGCGCGACTGGACGCTGGTTGATACCGGCATGGCCAGCGCCGAGGAGATCAAGGCCAAGTGGAAGGTTGACGCTCGCGGCGGCGGCGAGGCCGCCCTGCGCGCCGCGATGCGGCCGATGGGTATCGGGCCGCAGGACATCAGCCGGGTCATCCTGACCCACCTGCATTTCGACCATGCCTGGAACTTGGAGTTGTTCCCGAAGGCGCAGGTGCTGCTGCAGAAGGATGAGCTGATGCACGCCATCGACCCGGTGCCGTCGCAGCGCCTGTATTACACCCGTCACACCATCAGCCAGGTGCTGGACCGGCGGCGCCCGGCGGCGCTGGAACTGATCGAGGGCGACCGGGAGCTGGCCGAGGGGCTGACGCTGCTGAAGGCGCCGGGCCACACGCCAGGCATGCAGGTGGCCTGCGTGACCACCGAGCGCGGCCGCGTCGGCCTGGTCTCCGACCTGGGCGAGGAATACGGCTGCTGGTTCCCCGCCGATGCCCGCGCGACGCGCACGCCGCTGCGCTTCCTGGCCGACACCTTCCGGCCCGGCGCGATCCGCAGCGAAAGCGAGCGGACCTACATCGAGTCCATGCGGCGCGTGTTCGATCAGGTGGACATCGTGGTCCCCGCCCATGACCCGCGCATCCCCGGGGCGCTCCCAGCGGAGTGGTTTGCCTGCCCGGAGCGGTTCGTCGCCTGATCCTGTCCTTGCCGCCGCGACACGGCGCTTGCAAGACACGCCCGGACAGCACCGGATGGCGTGAGCGATGGGTAAGTCGAACGGGACGGCGCAAGATGCCGAGACGTGGCCGGAGGAGATGGACGCGTTGGCAGCGCACTGGCGCGGCCTGGTGCCGGAACGCCGCCAGGGCCGCAGCCGGCGGCGGGAGGAGGAAATCCTGCAGGCAGCGCTGCGCATCTTCTCCCGCCAGGGGATCGCCCGCGCTCGCATCTCGGACATAGCGGCGGAGGCCGGCATGCCGCTCTCCTCGCTTTATGAATACTACCCAAGCAAAGAGGACGTCGCCTACGCCGTTCCAATGGCGCACATGGCCCGCTTCTTCATCGAGTATGCCGAACGCGGACGGGATGCCGCTTCGGCCCGGGAGCGGCTGCGCCTGTTCCTGTGGCTTTCGGCCGACTTCGCACGGCGCAACCCAGACTGGGCGCGCACCCTATACTTGGAGATCTGGCCCAGCGTGCTGGTCGGCGATTCGCCGGCGCGCAAGACCCTGGACGACTACGGCCGCTTCGTCGTCCACCTGGTCCGGATGGGCGCGACCCAGGGGGAGTGGGCGGCCGAGCCTGATCCGTATGAGACCGCGTCCATCCTGGTCGGCAGCCACAACCAGGTCGTGATCACCTGGCTGCTGTATCGCAAGCCGAAGGACATCATGCGCGCCATCGGGACGATGCTGGACCGGCTGCTGACCGCGGTCCTGCCGCCGCCAGCACCGGCTCCGGCCCAGCAGCCGCCCCGCGCTGCCGCGACGAAGGATGGACCCGAATGAGTCTCGGCTCCGCTTCGTAGGCGGGTGCAGCGGCCGGCCATCAAAACGCTTGAGGTCGTTCCCGGCATTTGATAAACCCAAAAAAAAGTCGGGTTCTGGGGGAGAGATGGCCTTGCCTGTGCGACTGCCGCTGACGGCAGCCCGGCCATGATCGGGCAGCAGCTTGCGAACGGGGTCGTCCTCGGGAGCATCTATGCCCTGTCCGCCCTTGGCTTCACGCTGATCTTCGGCGCCGCGCGCGTCGTGAACTTCGCCTATGGCGAGCTTCTGATGCTGGGCGGCTTCTGCACCCTGGTGATCCTGCAGGTCTCGGGCTTGGGCTTCTTCCCCAGCCTGGGCCTCGCCATGCTGGTGATGGCCGCATTCAGCGTGCTGCTCTACGTCGTCTTCGTGCGCCGTGTGCTGCGGCAAACGGAGCTGCAGGTGCTGCTGGTCACCACTGGCCTGCTGTATATTCTGCACCAGGCCGCCATCCTTATCTGGGGCACGGACCCGCAGCAGCTCGACATGGGCATCGAAGGCGTCGTCGTTCTGGGCGACGTCGTCATCACGCTGCAGCGCCTGGTCGTGATCGGCGCCATGCTGCTGCTGGTGCTGGCCCTCTATTTCACGCTGTATCGCCTGAAGGTCGGCAAAGCCTTGCGCGCGGTGGCGCAGAACCGCTTCGGCGCCGAGGCCATCGGACTGAACGTGGACCGCATCGTCAGCTTCGCCTTCGCGCTGTCCGGCGCGCTCGCCTGCGCCGCTGGCGGCCTGCTGGGCGCGCTATACGCGGTCGAGCCCTCGATGGGACAGTTGCCGCTGCTCAAGAGCTTCGTCATCGTCATCTTCGGCGGCCTGGGCAGCGTGCCCGGCGCCATCGTCGGCGGCGTGCTGATCGGCTTGGTCGAGACCTTCGCCGGCGCCTATATCAGCTTCGCTTTCAAGGACGTTTTCACTTTCCTGATCATGCTCGCGGTGCTGCTGGTCTGGCCCCGCGGCCTATTCGGCGGACGGCTGGCATGAGGACGGCCGCCGTCGCGGTCCTGCTCGCCGCCCTGTTGGCGTTGCCGCCCGTGCTGGGCGACTTCCAAGTGTTCCTGCTGACCCAGAGCCTGCTCTGGGGCATCTTCGCGCTCAGCATGGGGCTGCTGCTGGGCTACCTGGGCCAGATTAACCTGGGCCAAGCCGCCTTCGTGGCACTTGCCGCCTACATCTCGACGGTGCTGCGGCTGCAGCTCGGGATCAGCTTCTGGCTTGCTGCCCCGGTCACACTGCTGCTGGTCGTCGTCATCGCGGTGGGCGTGGGGCTGATCACGCTTCGCCTGCGCGGTCCTTATTTCGTGCTGGTCATGCTGGGTTTCGGCGAAATCGTACGCCTGGTCATCGCCAACTGGCAGGACGTGACCGGCGGCATGGTGGGCCTACGCAGCATCCGCCCGCCGGAGCCGCTGCTGCTGATGGACTTCAGCACCAGGCTCGGCTTCTACTACCTGGTGCTCGCCACCCTGGTCGCCGCGACGCTCGGGCTGGCCGGCCTGGTGCGCTCGCGGCTGGGCCGGGTGCTGGTCGCCATCCGGGAAGACGAGGTGCTGGCCGAGTTCACCGGGGCGCCACTCATGCGCAGCAAGGTTACGACGTTGGCCATCAGCGCCTTCGTGGCCGGGCTGGGCGGGCTGCTGATCGGCCCGTTCCTGACGGTGCTGTCGCCCAACCAGTTCTCCGTCTTCGCCTCGGTTGATATGATCGTCATGGTGGTGGTGGGCGGCGCCGGCACGCTCGCAGGGCCTTTGCTCGGCGCCATGTTCCTGACCTACGTGCCCGAGGCATTCGGCTTCCTGCGCGATGTGCGGCCGATCCTGATGGGCGGGCTGCTGATCGCGGTCACCATGTTCCTGCCAGGCGGATTGGTGGGAGTCCTGGACCAACTGCTGGGCCGCAGGCCGCGCTGGCCGGCGTTGGGGCCTGCCAAGGCGGGAACCTCCAGTGCCGGCTGACGCTCCCCTGCTGGCCGTCTCCGGCCTGAGCAAGCGGTTCAACGGCGTCCAAGCCGTCAGCGACGTCAGCTTCACCGTGCAGCCTGGCGAAATCCTTGGCCTGATCGGGCCAAACGGCGCCGGCAAGACCACCACCTTCAACCTGATCTCCGGCCTGTTCCCGCCCAGCGCCGGCCGGGTGGAGCTGGCCGGGCGACTGCTGACCGGGCTGCGGCCGAACGAGGTGGCGGCAGCGGGCCTCAGCCGCACCTTCCAGGGCACGCGCACCTTCCCGAAGCTGACGGTGGCCGAGAATCTGCGCATCCCCTTCCTGGCCCGCAGCCGGGTGGGCTTCTGGGCCAGTTGCCTCGGCCTGGGCGCCGGCCGCACGCTCAGTGCCCACGTGCATCGTCGGGTGGCGGAGATCCTCGACTTCACCGGCCTTGGCCCGCACGCCGACGTGACCGCGGACGCCATGCCCTATGCCAGGCAGAGCCTGTTGGGCATCGGCCTCGCGCTGGCGGGCGAGCCGCGCTTGCTGCTGATGGACGAGCCGTTTGCCGGCATGAACCCTGGCGAGACCATGGAAGCGGCCCGCATGGTGCGACGCATCCGCGACGCTGGCGTCACCGTACTGCTGGTGGAGCACGACATGCAGGCGGTGATGAGCATCTGCGACCGTATCGTGGTGCTGGATGGCGGCCGCAAGCTGATCGAGGGCACGCCGGACCAAGTACGGCGGGACCCGCACGTGATCGAGGCTTACCTGGGGACCGACGCCGATGCTTGAGGTTTCGGACCTGCAGGTCACCTACGGTGCCGTGGCCGCGCTGCGCGGCGTCTCGCTGCGTGTCGGCAGCGGCGAGATCGTGACGGTGATCGGCTCCAACGGCGCCGGCAAATCCACTTTGCTGCGAACGATCAGCGGTGTGGTCCGCAGCCAGGCCGGGCAGATCAGCCTGGAATGGCAGCCGGTGCTGGGCCTGCCTTCCTCGCAGATGATCACCCGTGGGCTGGTGATGGTGCCGGAAGGCCGGCATGTGTTCGGCGACATGTCGGTCGGCGACAACCTCGACCTCGGCGCCTACTACCGGCGTGATGCCGCGGGCGTAAAGCACGACCGGGAGCGGGTGCTGCAGATGTTCCCCATCCTGCGCGAGCGCCTGCGCATGCACGCCGGGCGGCTGAGCGGCGGGCAGCAGCAGATGGTGGCAATCGGCCGCGCCCTGATGAGCCGGCCGCGCCTGCTGCTGCTGGACGAGCCTTCGCTGGGCCTCGCACCCGCCATCGTGCAGCAGTTGGGCGGCATCATCCGTGACCTGAACCAGGCTGGCACCACCGTCCTGCTGGTGGAGCAGAACGCCCGCATGGCGCTGCGCCTGGCCCATCGTGCCTACGTCATCGCCAATGGCGTAATCGCCCGCAGCGGCACCGGAGCCGAGCTGCTGACCGACCCGGCGGTCCAGGACGCCTACTTGGGTGGTGGCCTCTCGCCCCAGCCGCACTGAAGGGCCACGCGCCAAGACGCGGCCGCAACAAGGGAGAATCGTCATGCCGAGCTTCGAACTGAACCGTCGCACCGCACTGGCTACCATGGGCACCGCCCTAATGGTTCCAGGCCGCCTCTTAGCCCAGGGCGCACCCGCCAAGGTGCTGAAGCTGGGTTCCCTGTGCACCCAGACCGGGCCGAGCGCCTCGATCGGCAAGGAGTCGATCGCCGGGCTGCAGTATGGCGTGAAGCGGCTGAACGACGCCGGCGGCGTGCAGATCGGGCCTGACACCTACCGGATCGAGCTGATCAACGTTGATGACGAGTCCAAGACCGAGCGCGGCGTGGCCGGGGCGGAGCGGCTGATCTCGGAGGAGCGCGTTTCCCTGCTGTTCACGCCGCCGAACAGCAGCGGCACCCTCGCCATCCTGCCGATTGCCGAGAGGAACAAGGTGCCCGCCATCACCTTTGTTTCCGCCGCGCAGCCAGTGACCAGCCCGGAGTACACTTTCAGCTTCCGCAGCACTCTTTCCTCGGTCATGAACGTCGGCCCGGCCGTCGAATTCCTGGCCAAGACCAAGGACGCCAAGAAGCTGGCCTTCCTGGGGCGCAACGATGACTGGGGCCGCACCGCCTCCGGCCAGATCAAGGCCAAGGTTGCGGAACTAGGCGCCACCGTGGTCGCTGACGAATACTTCGAGGTTGGCAGCATGGACTTCTACGGCCTGTTGACCAAAATTCGGGCTGCCAGTCCGGATGCGGTGCTTGTCGCCTGCTACATCGAGGATGGGCTTTCCCTGATGAAGCAGTATCGGGAGCTGCAGATGAAGCCGGCTGTTCTGGGACTGGGCGTGATCTGGTCCTCGCCCACCTTCATGAAGTCGGCCGGCCGCACCATTGAAGGCATCTACCTATCCACGGGACCGACCACCAGCGAGTCGCCGGAGCTGACCGCATTCGGGGCCGACTTGCAGAAGGTGACGGGACATCCGGCCCTGCCCTATGAGGTCACTGCCTACGACAATCTGATGATGGCCATGGCCGCGATGAAAAAGGCGGGCAGCATAGATGGCACGGCGGTGCGCGATGCCATGCGCAACTTCCAATACAAAGGCCTGCTGCAGACCTACCAGTTCGGCAGTTCCGGCCAGTCGGAGGTGCAGATCAACATCAACGAGGTCAAGAACAACCGTCCCGTGGTGCTGGCTTCCAGCAAGGCTAGCTGATGTGCAATCGCGAGGTGGCAGAGATGCTTAAAACCTTCGGCCAGGCACTCAGCCTTCTGTTGTTCACTTCCGCCGCGATGGCCCAGAGCTCCGTGCCACAGACCGATGCTACGAAGCTGGCGCGGAGCATGGCCGATATCTGCACCGACTGCACCGCCGTGAAGTTCACCGGCTGCGGCAAGTTCCTGGAAGGACCCACTTTCGACCGTGCTGGCAACATGTGGATGGTCAGCATCTTCTCCGGCGATATCCATAAGGTCACGCCGGACGGGACGTGCACCACCGTCGCCAATACCGGCGGAGAGCCGCAAGGCCTCAAGACACTGCCCGATGGCAATATCATCGGGTCCGATCGCAAGCTGGGCTTGTTCACCGTCAACACGGAGACAGCCAAGGTCGAGAAGATCACCAATAATTACTTTGTGCAGAACTTTGCCGGGTTGAACGACCTGGTCACCGACAGCCTGGGCGGCGTTTACGTCACGGACCCTTACGGGTCTGGCATCCTGCACCCGACCGGCCGCGTCTACTACTTGCCGCCTGGCGAAAAGCGGGTTTCGAAGGTGCTCGACAACATCGCCTTCCCGAACGGCATCGCCCTCTCGCCGGACGGCAAGATACTCTACGTTACCGAGTTCTCCGCCAAACGCGTGATCGCCGCTTCGGTAGTGCAGCCCGGCCTGATCAGTCCTGAGCTGACATACGTAGTAGCCAACCTGACGGACGGGGCGGGTCCAGATGGCATGACCGTGGACTCGAACGGGACTTTGTTTGTGGCGGAATACAACGGCAAGGAGATCTTCGTCATCAACGCGGAGAACACCATCCTGGGCACGCTGCGCCTGCCGGAGGAAGCCGGACCCGGGACTACCAACGTGGCCCTGCACGACGGCTACCTTTATATCACTGAAGCGCGGAAGAACGAGGTCTGGCGGGTAAAGTTGAAAGCGGCTTCCTGACCTGCTCCTCTGCTCCCTCGTCCGGGAATGTGATTCCTAGACAGATTGGGACCGGGTAGAGTCACGCGTGTCGCGGAGCGGAGCTTGCGATAATCCTAGGTTCTGCTTGCGGCATGATCCATGCAAAGTGCGGGAAAGCCAAACAAACCGGACCACCTCACATTGCTCGACCGACCGACCGACGCCTGCAACCGCGAGGCCGCGGTCGCCAGCATTGAAGCGTGCATCACCTGGGCGTTCGGCTTCCACGCCGGCCGCAGCCTGTGGCGTAATCCAGGTCACCATCGCCACATGAGCCACGCAATGCACAATCAGCCGCCTCGCCGCATGAAGCTCGGCTTCAATATCGTCGCCAATGGCGCCCATGTCGCCGGATGGCGAATGCCGAGAGCCCAAGCCGACGCAGCCATGAACATCCGCCTGTGGAAGGACGTGGCCCGCGCCGCCGAACGCGCCCGCATCCATTTCATGTTCTGGGCCGACGGCATCGCCGTGCGCCATTCCGCTAGGGACGATGACGAGCTGTCGTTCAATCCCCGCATTGACGTGTTCGAGCCGCTGACGATCATTGGCGCCCTGTCGGCCGTTACGGAACGGCTCGGCTTCGTCGCCAGCGCGTCCACCACCTACAACGAACCCTATCACGTTGCCCGTAAATTCGCCTCGCTGGACTACGTCACCGAGGGTCGGGTGGCCTGGAACGTGGTGACGTCCTGGAGCGAGCAGGAAGCCTTCAACTTCGGCCTGGACGCGCATGTGGAGCATGGCAAGCGCTATCGCCGGGCGGAGGAGTTCGCTGACGTCGTGTTTGGCCTTTGGGACAGTTGGGAGGACGACGCGTTCATCCGCGACAAGCAGAGCGGACGCTACTTTGACCCGGCCAAGCTGCACACGCTGAACCACCAGGGTGAAATCCTGAAGGTGAAGGGGCCGTTGAACGTCGCGCGGCCCATCCAGGGATATCCCGTGATCGCGCAAGCCGGGTCGTCCGGCCCGGGGCAGGACCTGGGCGCCCGCATCGCCGACCTGATCTACACCCAGCAGAAGACGAAGCACGAGGCGACCGCATTCTACCGCAGCGTCAAGGAGCACGGCGCCAAGGCGGGGCGGAACCCGGAGTCCATGCTGGTCATGCCCGGCATCCTGCCGGTGCTCGGCCGCACCAGGGCCGAGGCCGAAGACAAGTTCGCGCAGATGCAGGACATGGTGCATCCCCGCGTGGGCCTGCCCATGCTGGTGGAGGTGTTCGGCGACCTGTCGGGGCATGACCTCGACGGGCCTCCACCGCCGCCGGTGCCGAACAGCAATTCCGTCAAGAGTACCTATGACAAGCTGGTTGCCCTCGGCCGGACGCCCGGCATGACCATCCGCAAGCTTTACCAAGCCCAGGCCGGCGCGTCCGGCCACTACGTTTTCGTGGGCACGCCCGCCGAGGCCGCGGACGTGATGCAGGATTGGTTCGAGAGCCGTGGCTGCGACGGCTGGAACCTGATCCCGCCTTTCATGCCGGAACCTGCGATCGAGTGCCTGGAATGGCTGGTGCCGGAGTTGCAGCGGCGCGGCCTGTTCCACACGGAGTATGAGGGCGACGGTACTCTGCGTGGTAGCCTCGGCCTGCCCCGCCCCACCTTCCGTAGCCGCGGTGCCCATGCCTGGGACAACGGCACGTTCATTGCGAATCCTCGTTCATAAGACCCTTGCCCGCCTACGCGCAGCAGCCCGCGACTCAGCCAGGGGCCGATCCCAGCCTTGAGCCAGCAAGCCGGCGCGACGGTTGGGCCGATGGGCGTGGGCATGGTGCGGGAAAAGGTGGTGGACATGATCGGAACCCTGCCGGGCAACGAGCTGTTCGCCGCCTACGCGGCGTTGTTGCATAGGTAATCTATGGGTTCATCGGCGTTGTTGGCTATGCCGAGGGCACGCTTTAAGCCCAAAACGGCATAGATCATTTCAAATGAAGCGATCTCTCAAGGGTATTGCGATATTTTATCAGAAACGCCTCGCCTACCCTGAAGGCATCTTGCTGACATCGCTCGATGGCCGCTCCAGGCTTAGCTGCTGATCCATGCGACAACGCCAAGGATGACGACTCTTGGCCGGGATCAGGCAGCAGCCGGCTGTCCCTGACCGCGACCAGGTCATCGCCGCCGCGGCCCAGCACGGCCGGGACGATCCGGATCTGGCAGCCGATGGCATTGATGGTCACGAGCGCGCCGGCCAGCGCCAGGCGCTCCAGCAGCGGCGGGCTGGTGGTGATCTCCATCCGACTTGGCCTCGCACGCCTGCTGGCCAGGCCGAGACCAGGTGCAGCGGCCCCCGTCCGCGGTCGTGCCTGCGGCGCGAGGTCTTGCCGTCGAGGGCGTGATCTCGGCGATGGCGGCCTCGGGAACAGGGCCGGCAGGCGCCGGCCCGCGCAGGCCCTCGACCAGGCCGCGAAGCACTGCGAGAACAGGGCGCCGTCGCAGGCGTTGACCACATCGGCCAGCGTGTCATAGCTTGGGATGCTGTCCTGGAACAGGCCCAGTCCCGCCGCCGGCATCAGCGCTCGGCCGTGTCGGCCGTGGTAACACGAGCGTCGCCGACCGGCGGCTGGGCGTCGTGTGGTCCGGCACGCGCAGCGCCAGCCCGAGCAGGTCCACGATGGAGCCGATCAGGCCCTCGATCTGCCGGAACGCCGAGTGGGACACGGCCCGCAGCGTCAGCGCCGCAGGATTGCCAGGAGTGAACAATAAGGTTGCCTGCCGCGGGTCCCGCCGCCCACGCCGCGATCGCCTCATCGCTGAACCGCACCGTCAGGCTGCCGCGCTGGCGCAACCCGGCTTCGTAAGCCGGCCCGTTCGTGACCTTATGGGTTTGTCTCGGGATGTGATGGCGTCGGTCTTGGTTCAGCTTGAAGGGCATGCCGGGCTTTCCGGGAGCCGGGTACGGGACGCTACCCGGCGCACCAGAACCAACGATCGTTTTGTGCACCACGTTGGCCGACGCGGCAAAGCCTTACTCGGCGCCCTCATCGCCGGCTTGGTTGCGTGAGAAACTCACCACCGCCCCGGAACCCAACAAGAGCCGCCGAGATTGTTGCGCCTGATTAGATGACGTTGCCATGCGCGAGGTGGGAACCCGAGGGATTTGAAGTCGTGGCGACCACGGCGGCCGTCACCGCCAAGGCTACAGGGCCTCTAAAGGTGATGTGACCTTGGTCACACCTGTCGGCTTGACCGCCCCGTAGAAATCCAAGTCCTCGAACGCCGATGGGAAGGGCAGAAAGAATGGCTTTCGCAGTGTGGCTGAACTGTACGGGGCTGGACGGCCTCGACGCCAAAACCCACTCCGAAGTGGTGGTGCGGCTGCGGCAGGTATTGGAGCCGCTGTGCAGGGACGCGGGCAAGACGCTCACGATCACCAAGGGTGACCTCCGCCGCGACCTCAACCTCGACTTCGATTCCGATATGGACACGCGGGCGCAGGAGCTCTGCCCCAGCTCGGGGTTGGGCAACCTGCTCGGCGACGACGCAAGCGAGACGGTGTTCGTGCGGGCGCACCAGGACATGCGCGTGTGCGGCCCAGTGGACCCGAAGACCAGTACGCGCGACACGCGCCGCTTCCTGAATGCGTCCTGGTTGCTTGGCCCGGCGTTGGCCAACAGCGGCCTGCACGAGCTCGGCCACTTCATCGCCGATCTCGAGCACACCACAAATCCGACGAACATCATGTCCGATGGCTTCAGCAAGCCGAAGCTGGCGGAGCGCAACATCAGGACACAGCGCGAGTTCTGGGCAACACCGCAGACCTTCAACGATGACCAGAAGAGGCGTCTAGCGGCGCAGCTCAAGACCGGCGTGTGGCTGGGTGGGATGACGACGACGCGGGTGCCATGACTGGCCGTGCGTAACCGGGCAGGACGAGCGGCGGCTGCAGGCCGCCCATCGGGCTGGCTGCACCGAGCGGCCACGACGCCCAGATGTGAAACAGCGCATTCCTGGGACCCTCTCTTCCGTCCAAGACCAGAGACTTGCAACGCCGATCGGCTTTGGGACCCCACGCCAATTTACAGTCCAGGGCGCATCGCCGGGCCATCATCAAAGTCAAAAGCTCCAGCAGACAAGGGATAGGCTTGGAGATGATCGTGCCCGGGCTGATGGTGGTGACGTGGCTCGTTTGTTCGATTTACTCAATCTGTAGACACGGTTGGCGAGCCGCGTTCGTTGCGGCTGGCGCCTTGCCTCTGGTTCTGTTCGCCGCCTTCTTCACGGCAATGCATTTCATGATGGTTGACTGCCTAAAGAACAATAGCTGTCCCTAGGACTGTAGCCCTAGTCCATGCAGTGTGTTTGCAAAGTGCACAATCGCCGTTTTGATCAAGCCGTTCACCCTGGGAGCACTCGCGGCGAGGATGGAGGGCATGATGGCCCCGCGGCTGGACGGCAGCGCCGCGCCTCCATGTGGCATGCTGACCGCCTGACCCGCGCCGGCCAGGCATGACGACGCACGCATCCCATCCCGGACCCGGTTCATGCTACCCAACCCGCCGCGTGGCCGCCCTCGCCAGCAGCGCCCGCCCCAGGAATAGCGGCGACGTGGCCAACATCCTCAGCCCAATTGCCCCCACCAGCACCAGCCCTGCGGCGACCATGTCCGCCTGCCGGCTGGTGTAGATGTCGCGCTTGCTGGTCGCCGCCGCATCGAACCGGCCATGCGACCCCTGGCTGCCGCCCGGAGCAGGCTGGAACAGGTTGCCCTCGGTCACCGGTACCGGGTTCTTGCCGAGCTGGGCGGAGTAGGCTTTCCGCGCCAGTACCTGGTCCATCACGCTTGGCGCCAGGCGGGCCGCCAGGATGGCCGGCGGCGTGGAGGCGCCGACGAAGACATCCCGGCGCCTGTGAGTGGCGGCGAAGACAATGGCATCGGCTGCCACTTCCGGCTGATAGGGGCTGGGCGCGTTGGTCGCCTGTCCCGTCTTGTTCCGTGCCCAGTCGAACTGCGGCGTGTTGACGGCCGGCAGGTGGACCATCGTCAGATGGATCGGGCTGCGGTCGTGGATCAACTCGGACCGCAGCGCCTCGGTGAAGCCGCGCAGGGCGAACTTGGCGCCGCAGTAGGCGCCCTGGATCGGCATCGCCCGCCAGGCCAGCACGGAACTGACCTGCACGATCGTCCCGCCGGTCATGTGCCGCAGCGCCGCCAAGGTGCCGTGAACAGCGCCGAGATAGGTCACCTCCGTCACTCGGCGCACCTCGGCTGCGTCCAGGCCGCTGATCGGGCTGTAGACCGTCGCCATGGCATTGTTGACCCAGACGGTGATCGGACCGAGCGCCGCCTCGATCTCCCGGGCCGCCTGCTCCACGGCGTCCGCGTCCGCCACGTCGGCCATGACAGTATGGACACCGACGCCTAGCGCCTCCAGCTTCAGCCGTGCCTGGTCGAGCCGTTCGGCACCCCTGGCAATCAGCCCAACGGAGTAGCCTTTTCGTGCAAAGGCAACCGCCGCCGCCCGGCCGATGCCGGCGCTGCCTCCCGTGACGACCACTACCTTTGCCATGTGTTCTCTCCTGTAGCGCCATGTCGGCAGAGCGATGTGCGACTGGCGTCATCATTTCAGGCCGTGGGGAGCAACCCGCCTGGCTGCTTTCCCTTTCGTGAATCAAGCTGGGCGTTGTCGGTCTTTCAGCTCCAACGCGGCGTCATCACGTGAATGACGCCGTTCGAGCCTGCGGTGTCGGCCAACGCTACCTTGGCGCCCTCGACGGCGACGCAATGGGCACCGTCAACGTGCAACTCCTCTCAGCTTGCCGACTTCGGCGCCAGCGTCGTGCCGGCGATACCTGCGGCCATGACCTTGCCGGGCAGCACGCCCGGCATGAGGGTCTTGGTCGGTTTCTTCTTGTTCCCAGCTTGACCAAGCTTTCGACCATGCCGGGCGGGAGCTTGGCAAGGGCGTCGTCGGCAAAGGCAAACACGGGGCACGGGCCAGCGCCCTTCAGCGTGCCGACGCAAGCCGGCCGGCAGCCAAGTTCACGGTGCCGTCGCGGATGTCATGGCACCTCAGTTGACTGCAATGCTCGACATGGGGAGGGGCCGTGACCACCTTGACCGATGAGGAGGGTCCAATATGGCAGACTACCGTAGAACCGCAGAAGCCATCTCGGTGCTGACGCCCGAGCAGTATCGCGTCACGCAGGAAAGCGGCACCGAACGTCCGGGAACCGGTGCGCTGCTGGCCAACAAGCAGCCAGGCATCTACGTTGACATCGTGTCCGGAGAGCCGCTGTTCGCCAGCGCGGACAAGTATGAGTCTGGCTGCGGCTGGCCTAGCTTCACCAAGCCGATCGAGCCTGCCAACGTTGCCGAGCTGCCCGATGCCTCGCTCGGCAGTATGCGCACCGAGGTGCGCTCCAAGCACGGCAACAGCCATCTTGGCCATGTCTTCGACGACGGGCCGCGCGACAGGGGCGGCCTGCGCTACTGCATCAACTCGGCCTCGCTGCGGTTTGTGCACCGCGACGACATGGAGGCGCAAGGCTACGGCCCTTACCTGCCGCAAGTGGAGGAAGTCGCATGATGGAGGAACGTGCTGTTCTGGCAGGTGGCTGCTTCTGGGGAATGCAGGACCTCATCCGCAAGCTGCCTGGCGTGATCTCTACGCGCGTCGGCTACACCGGTGGAGAGGTATCGAACGCGACCTACCGCAATCACGGCAACCATGCAGAGGCGATCGAGATCATCTTCGACCCGGCGAAGATCACCTATCGCAACGTGCTGGAGTTCTTCTTCCAGATCCACGACCCGACGACGCCCAACCGGCAAGGCAACGACAGAGGGCTCAGCTACCGTTCGGCGATCTTCTACACGGATGCCGGGCAGAAGGCTGCTGCCGAGGACACGATCGCTGATGTCGAGGCATCTGGCTTATGGCCCGGCAAAGTCGTGACGGAGGTTTGTCCGGTTGGACCGTTCTGGGAGGCTGAGCCCGAGCACCAGGATTATCTGGAGCAGACTCCGAACGGCTATACCTGCCATTTCATCCGACCAGGCTGGAAATTGCCGCGTCGCGCCGCCGCTTGAGTGGCTGCCGCCGGGTCGACATCGCTCGACCCGGCGATTGGGCAAGCCGACAGCCGTGTTGCACGTAGCAGACGCATGGGCGCACTATCCCCAGTCCCGCTTGGGGTTCAGGCGATGCGGACGGAGATCGGGCGTCCGGGCTTCAGCATGCGGTTGAGGGCATGGACAGCGACGTCCTCAGTCGCCCGGCGCTGGGCCGTGCGCGAGCGCAGCCCGTCCCCGATCACCTGCTTGAACCTGCTGATGTCCGCCTCGGCCTAGGGCTCCCTCGTTTCGTGTAGCCGGACGCTTTCTGCCGGGCTGCGCGTCCGTGCTCGGCGATACTGTGCAGGTGGCGGTCCCGTTTCCTGGGCGCACTCCACTCGCCTGTTGTCTCCTGACGCGCTTTGCCAGGACATGCTCCCATGCCGGGCAATGTGCTGGACGTGGCGGTCCCGCTGCGTGGGCGCGCTTTCAACCGTGTCGCTGGGCACGGCGTTCGCGCGCGGCGGGACGACAACGGCCGCTTTGGGATGGCGTTCGGCAACCCCGGCGCAGACGCGATCCTGGTCATACGCGCGAAAGGCGAGGCGGAACACCGCGCGCAACGTGAGCGCCGTCAGGATGGCGAGCGGCGAATACCAGGGCTGCCCACCGCGGGTCGTCCGTGCCTTGGCCGCCCACGCCGCGACCGCCTCGTCGGTGAACCACACCGTCAAGCTGCCACGCTGGCGCAGGCTGGCATCGTAGGCTGGCCCGTTCGTCACCCGACGTCGTGCCCGCGGGATGTGGCGGCGGCGGTCCTGGCTCAGCCTGAACGGCACAATGAACATCCCAGGATCAGGAAAGGAGACAACCTTCTACTCTGCCCAGCCTCTCAGCACCAACTACCCGATCCATGCACCACGCTGCCGAACGAGCTTCTGTGCAGGCACGCCCGGGTCCGCCAACTGCGAGGGGTCTACCGGGCGTCCCGTGCGAACCAGCACCTGGCCGGCCCGCACCTCGCGCGGGGCATCGACGCCCACGACCCCGGCCAGATGTCCATCCGGCCTAAGAAACCAGGCCGTGAACGGCGCTGGGCCGGGTTTGCCACGCAGCACCATCGTGCCGACCGGCTCGCCCGCTACTTGTATGTTGCGCCCGTGCTGGTCCGTCCAGAACCAGGGAACAGGGTCATATGGCTCTCCTGCGCCGGCCATTGCCCGTCCAACTGCCGTACCGTGGTCCTGCGCGTGGCGCCAGGTTTCCAATCGCAGGCGGCGCCCAAGGCGCGGCACCCAAAATGCCGTGACGTCGCCAACAGCCCAAATGCCCGGTACGGAGGTGCGGCCGAATTCGTCCACTGCGATGCCGTCCTCGACAAGCAGTCCCGCGTCGGTCGCCAGCTCGGTGTTGCGCTCCATGCCGATCCCGGCGACCACGGCATCGGCTGGCACTGTCGCACCGTCGTCGCACGCCACCCCCTCCGCTGTGACCGCAGTGACGCCTGTTCCAAGGCGCATCTCCACCCCGGCCAACCGGTGCAGGTCCGTCAGCCAGTCCGCAATGACAGGAGGCAGCGAGCGGCCCATGGCGGACGGGCCGGCCTCAATCACCGTTACGCGGCATCCCCGTTTATGGGCAGAAGACGCGACCTCCAACCCGATCACCCCGGCGCCGACGCACGCCACAGCCGCCCCGGGGCGCAATCGTCCGCGCAGCAGCCGGGCGTCATCCAGGGTACGGAGGGAGAGCACGCGCTCAGCGCCTGGCACGCGCAAGGAGCGGGCACGCCCCCCGGTCGCCAGCAACAGCGACCCATACGGGATGTGCCCGCCATCCGCGAGATGCACGATACGTGTATCCGGGTCTATCCGCCTGACGCTGGTGCCAAGCCGGGTCTCGATCCCATGCTCCGCATCATGGGCGTCCGGGTGAAAGTAGCTGACGGGCGGCTCGGCCTCTGCAGTCAGGACGGCCTTCGACAAGGGCGGACGCTCGTGCGGGCGTTCCGCTTCGTCGCCGAGCAGCAGAATGCGGTCTGTAAACCCGGCACTGCGCAACGCGACCGCGGCGTGGGCGCCCGCTTGACCCGCGCCAACGATGACTGCCGGCCCGGGGCCAGCCTCTCCGGTCCGGCCCCCCCCAATCCAGCGCATTAGACATCAACGACGATGTAGTCCTCCTCGACGCGAACCGGCACGGTCTCTGCCTTGTATGGTCCGGCTACAACGGCCGCACCGGACTCGGTGCCGACCGGGAAGGACTTGCTGCGGAATCGCTCCGGGTCGCAATAAGACTGCCCGGTCCGGATGTCGAACTCCCACCCGTGCCAGGGGCATCGGATGAACTCGCCCTTGCGGGTATAGGTGTATTGGCCCGGCTGCTTCGATTGCAGCAGGCCGGTGACGATGCCGGCGCACAGGGAGCCGCCCTGGTGCGGGCAGCGGTCGAGCATGCCGAAGAACTGGTTATCGAGGTTGAAGATAGCGATAGGCCGGCCCTTCACCACCACCCGCTTGCGGGCGCCGGGCGGTATTTCGCTCGTTGCGGCGACGACGTGGCGCGTCATGGAGCCTCGCCATACAGGGCGCGGGCGTTGCCCAGGAAGAACTGCCGGCGCTGGGCCTTGCTCAGCGGCAGCGGCAATGCGTGCGCCGGGTCGTCGAAGTCCCAATGCGGGTAGTCCGTCGCGAACAGCAGGCGGTCGAGGCCCATCCACTCGATCGTGTCCAACAGGTGTTCGCGCGTGTCAGGCTCCTCCATGGGCTGTGTCGTCCACCAGACCTGGCTCCGCATGGCTTCGGACGGCGCGCGGCGCAAGTGCGGTGTTTCCGCGCGCAAGGTTTTCCATACCTTGTCCAGACGCCACGCGAGCGATGGCGCCCAGGCGAACCCGGCCTCCACCATCACCAGCCGTAGCGCCGGGTGGCGGTCGAACACCCCTTCCACCAGCATGGACGTCAGCCCGGCTTGGCAGGATTGCGCGTGACCGGTCATCTCCTCGATATAGAAGGACGGCCAACCAGTGCTTGTAATGGGTGAGCCGCCGTAGCCGAACGCATGGACGGACACTGGCAGCCCGGCTGACTCCGCCGCCCTGAACATCTTCCAGTAGCGCCGGTTGCCCAACGGCTCGGCCGTACGGGATAGCAGCAGCACCTGCGCGAAGCCCCGGCGTCCGGCCCAGTGGTCAATCTCAGCGGCGGCCAGGTCGGCGAACTCGTATGGCACGACGATGGACGCGCGCAGCCGGTCGTCTTTGGCGAGCCACACCTCCTCCTGCCAGTGGTTCACGGCCCGGCACAGCGCGGCGCTGAAATCAGGGTTCGACACGCCTTGCCCACTGTTGAGAGGGTTCAGGATGCCGAGCACGACGTTGTTGGGATCGAGATGCTGCGCCGCCATGAACGACGGGCTGCTGCCCTGCCGCCCACCTTCCGGCGGCAGCGCGTCCCGCCGGGACGCATCGGGCTGGCTCTTGGGATAAGCCGGCCCCTTGTGCATCCCGAGCCGCCGGATGGCACCGAACTGCGCCGCATGGTCCCGCCACTGCTTGGGCAGCCAGGGGTCGAGGTCGTGCGGCGTCCGCTGCGCCGGGTGGATGTCGCAATCCGCTATGGCAAGCCGGGTGGCAGCGGACGCGGTGGGGGTGGGGCGGACCTGGACGTTCATGCCACAAGCTCCTTGAGGCGGGGATAGGCGGCTCGCGGGTTGTCCACCGCGATGCGATGCCTGAGCTCGGGCGAAAGGCCCGGCGGCCAGGGATCGCTGCCGTCGAAATGGTTGTGCGGGTAGTCGGTGGAGAACACCAGCAGCTCGTCAGATTGCATGTGGTCCAGTATCCGCATCAGCATGTCGGCCCGCGGCGGCATGTCGGTGGGGGTGAGGGACAGGCGGATGTTCGTCCGCACGATCTCGACCGGCGAGCGGTCCACCCAAGGGATTTCGGTCCGCAGGCCGCGCCAGTACTTGGTCAGTCTCCATAGGTGGGCAGGCAGCCAGGTCCAGCCGGACTCGAGCAGCACGACTTTCAGGTCGGGATGGCGCGAGAACACTCCTTCGCAGATCAACGACGTGACCTGGGTCTGGAACGCCTGCGCCTGCGCGACATAGTCCTCGGTGTAGTAAGACGGCCAGCCCACGGCAGTCGGCGGGTTGTGGTAGTTGCTGCCGGCGTGGATGCCGATAGCCAGGCCGTGGCGCACGGCGGCGGCGTAGATGGGCCAGTAGTGCCGCTTGCCCAGCGGCGCATCGCCGCTGGCGAGCAGCAGGACCTGCACGAAGCCCGGGTTGGCAGCACAGCGATTGATCTCGTCCACTGCCATCTCGATGTTCTGTGCCGGCACCACGATCGAAGCGCGCAACCGTGGCTCGTGCGCCAGCCATTCCGCCGCGATCCAATCATTGACGGCGCGGGCGTAGGCAGCAGCCATATCCTCGCTGAACAGCATCTGGATGCCATACAGACAGTTGAGGATGGCTGTGCCAGTGCCGAACGTGTCCAGGCACTCGCGCCGCACTTGGTCGAGCGTCGCGGCGGGCTTGCCCTTGGCCGGACGCCAGTCGTCCCGTGCGGTCAGCGGCGAGTTGGCGGGGTAGCTGATCGAGTTCAGCTCATCCATGCCGCGGGCCAGAACGACCTCGCGCCAATGCTCCTCGAGGTATGGCAGCAAGGATGCAAGTCCCGGCACAGATGGATGGATGTCGCAGTCGATCATGTTTGGGAACATCGGTCCTCCAGCCTCACCTCTATGGGGGATCGAACGATAGCCTAGCCCTGAAGTCCGACAGGCGGAAGCCATTGCCAGGTTTTACAACGCGTCGTTATCATGCCAGCCAAATAATCAACAAAGAAGTTGGGAGGGGCACCATGAGCGCAACGACGCCGGCGCTGAGGCGAATGCAATGGCTGGCGGTCGCCATGTGCACGTTTGCCATTGCGCTTAACTATATAGACCGCTCAACGCTCGCCATTGGCAACCTCAAGATACGTGAGGAATTCGGTATCAGCGCCACCGCCATCGGGGCGCTGCAGTCGGCCTGGTCGATTGCCTTCGCGCTGGCGCAAATCCCCGTGGGTCTGATGGTTGACCGGGTCGGGCCGCGCAAGCTGCTCGGTTGGGCGCTGGTGCTGTGGTCCGCAGCGCAGGCAGCAGGCGGCTGGATGACCGGCTACATGAGCTTCCTATGGTCCCGTGTCGCCCTGGGCGTGTTCGAAAGCCCGGCCTTTCCTGGCGCTGTCCGCACCGTCGCCAACTGGTTCTCCCCGCGCGACCGGGGCAAGCCCACGGGCGTCTTCACGCTGGGCGGCGACCTCGGACGCATCATCGGCACGCCCCTGCTTACGCTGCTGCTCATCAGTTTCGGGTGGAGGACAATGTTCGTCGCCATGGGCATCATCGGCCTGCTGGGCGCCGTGGCGTGGTTCGGGCTGTATCGCGATCCCGTCACGGCGGGCATGGCGGCTCCTGACCGTGCCTATCTGGCGGAGAACGGGGTTGGCGCGCGTGTCCCGGTGTCCTTGGCGAGTTGGCGGCGGCTGTTCACCTTCCGCTCGATGTGGGGGATGATCCTGGGCGCGTTCTGCTCGGGCTACGCGATCTGGATGTATGGCACATGGCTGCCAGCCTACCTTGAGATGCAGCAGCACGTGTCCATTGCCAAGACGGGGGTGGTGGCGATGATCCCGCTCGGCTGCTCCATCGTCGGGTCGCTCGCCGGCGGGTGGGCCACGGACCGGCTGGCGCATGGCGGCATGGGCGTGGTGCGCAGCCGCAAGGTGCCGGCGTCCTGCGGATACATCCTGTCGGGCGCATTCTGCGGCGGTGCGGCGGTGTCGCACGACCTTGTGCCGGCGCTCGCCTGCATCTCGGCCGCGATGTTCTTCCTGTCCTTCGCGCAGTCGGGCAAGTGGACGCTGGTCAGCGCCGTCGCGCCGCAGTCCTATGCGGCGTCCGTGTCTTCTATCCAGAACTTCGGGTCCTACATCGGCGGTACGGTGTCGCCGGTGCTGACGGGCTACGTGGTGGACCAGACCGGGTCGTTCGCGGTGGCGCTCGGCATCGGCGCAGTCATCACGCTGATGTGCTCGGCGTTCCTGTATTTCGTGGTGCAAGACGAGCCGATCCCGCTGGAAGGCTTGGAGCCGAGCGGGCGCACGGCCCTCGCCGGCGCCGATTAAAGGAGGGAGAACATGAACGTACAGGTCCGTCCCGAAGTCCGATCCCCCACTACGACGCGGCTCGGCATCGCCGACTGCGACATCCACCACAGCCCGCGCGACTTCAAGATGCTCTACCCCTATATGGAGGCGCGCTGGCAGGAGCAGTTGTCGCTGTTCGGCCAACGCCCGCGGCAGGGTAACAGTGGCGGCCCGCAATTCCCGAAAAGCCAGCCTGACGCCAGCCGGCGCGATGCCTGGCCTCCAGGCGGTGGACGGCCCGGCAGCAGCCTCGATTTCATGCGCACACACCACCTGGATGCGAACGGGATCGAGCTTGGCATCCTGCAGATGATCCGCCCCCATCCCGGTGGGTTCCAGAACCTGGACCTGGGCGCAGCCGTGTCGCGTGCGATCAACGATTGGCAGGTGGCGGAGTGGACCGGGCTGGAGCGGCGGCTCAAGGCGTCCATCGTGGTGCCCTACGAGGACGCGGACGCATCGGTGCTGGAGATCGAGCGGTGGGCTGGTCATCCCGACATGGTGCAGGTGTTGCTGCTGTCGCGCACGGTGGAGCCGCTGGGGCACCGCCGCTACTGGCCCATCTACGCGGCGGCGGCACGGGCCGGCTTGCCCGTCGGCATCCATGCGTTCGGCAACGGCGGCACGCCGACCACGGCGTCGGGCTGGCCGTCCTACTACATGGAAGACATGGTCGGCCACTCGCAATCCTGCCAGTCCGTGGTGGCGTCGATGGTGCTGGGCGGCGTGTTCGCGCAAGTACCTGATCTGCGCGTGGTGCTGGTGGAGGCCGGGTTCGCCTGGCTCCCCCCGCTCGCCTGGCGGCTGGACCGGGCCTGGAACACGCTGCGCAGCGAAACACCTACCGTGACCCAGCCACCGTCCGAGGTCATCCGTGAGCACTTCTGGCTAACCACGCAGCCCATGGAGGAGCCGGATGAGGCCAGGCACTTGGCGGATACGATCGGGTGGATCGGATGGGACCGGCTGCTGTTCGCAACGGACTACCCGCATTGGGACTACGACGATCCGCGCCAGGCATTGAAGCTTCCGGTCACCCCGCAGCAGCGCGACGCGTTCTTTCGCGGGAATGCGCGGGCGCTGTTCCTGGGGGCGAATTGATGGAGGACGAGGCTCTGACTGCAGATTGGCACCGGGTCGCCGGCACCGGCGACCTGGAGGAGGGGGAAGCAATTCCCGTTGAGCTGATGGGCCTGCAACTGGCCCTCTATCACGTCGAAGGTGCATGGTTCTGCACCGATAACGTGTGTTCGCACGCATACGCGCTCCTGACGGACGGGTGGCTGGAAGGGCATACAATCGAGTGCCCGCTGCACAATGGCCAGTTCGACGTTCGCACCGGCAAGGGCCAGGGCGCGCCGATCACTGCCGACATCCGGATCTATAGGACCAAGGTTGACGGGGCAGACGTGCTGGTCGCAGTTCCGTGACGACAGGCGGAGTGGCACCGTCAATGTGACGGCCGGCGTGAAGGTCATCGAGGGCCTGCGACATGCCGGCATCGTGGTTGTCCGGAGTGCGCCGGCATCGGCACTGGGCACCCTGGAGAGCATGCAAACCTTTGGGAGATGATCAGGCCGTCGCCGGCAGGACCTAGTCGTCGTTGGTAGGCCGGAACCGGGGTGGTGCCGGCGGCAGGCACTCTCAAGCGTGTCGTTCAGCACGGCGGTGCGTGCACAAAACGCTGGTGGGCGCTGTGGACAGTTGAGGATCGCTTTCTGTCGAAAGCTGAAATTTTAGGTGCGACGCCAATGGGGTAAGCTGGGGCCTGCTGCTCTGTCAAATCCGGGGCAGGGGTGTGCCGTTGTGTTCCGGTCGGCTTACTGCGTCCGCTCTCCAGGTTTGTGCAACATCCTGGCGGCGTGGCCCCATCCCCAAGCCAATCTGGCCTTGGACGCGGAGGCCAGGATACTGATGCCGCGCGACGGCCAGGTGAGTGGCGTGGAGCTCTGGCGCTAGCAGCCTGTCGGACTTAGCGCGACGCGGATGCACGCTGTAGGATTGGTGGCTCGACTCGCCTGCCTTCCCGCCCGGACACCTTTCGCATGACCAACTTCCGCCTGATCGACCGCGACACTGGCTTCTTGATACCGCCCTTGGTGGACGAATGGCTGCCGGAGCGGCATCTGGCGCGGTTGGTGGTGGAGATGGTCGCAGGGCTGGACCTGCGGGCGATGACTGGCAGCTACCGTGGATCGGGGGAGGCGTCCTACCACCCGCAACTGCTGCTGGGCTTGATCATCTATGGCTATGCCA